>NZ_JAEPRP010000097.1:26981-27640 GCF_016652895.1 Ensifer sp. SSB1 | reverse complement strand
AGGAACTGTCCGCTACGGCCGGCATCGCCGCCAGCGAAGCACAGCTCGACAGCGCCAAGGCCGCCTTCAATCGCGCGCGCGCCACCTGGGACCGCATTCGCCCGCTTGCCGACAAGGGCGTGTCGACGCGCAGCGACGCCGACCAGGCCCGCGCCGGATTCGAGCAGGCGAATGCCGCCGTCAACCAGGCCGAGGCAGGCTTGCAGGTGTCGAAGCAGGCTCTGGCAACCACACTGGGTGCGCGCGCCGGATTGCAGGCGGCCGTGACCGGTGCGGAGGCAGCCGTCGAACTGGCGCGCATCGATCTCGAAAACACCCGTATCGTCGCGCCGCGCGACGGGAGGCTGGGTGAGATCGGCGCCCGGATCGGGCAATATGTGACGGCCGGATCGCAGCTTCTGGCACTGGTGCCGAACGACGTGTGGGTGGTCGCAAATTTCAAGGAAACGCAGCTCGACGGCATGAAGGCCGGACAGCCCGTCACGATCGAGGTCGACGCTCTGCAGAAGAGTGAACTGATGGGGCATATCGAGCGTTTCTCGCCCGCAGCCGGTTCGGAGTTCAGCGTGATCCGCGCAGACAACGCCACCGGCAACTTCACCAAGGTGGCCCAGCGTGTCGGCGTGCGGATTGTGGTCGATCCCGGTCAGCCGCTGGCC
>NZ_JAEPRP010000097.1:10050-26971 GCF_016652895.1 Ensifer sp. SSB1 | reverse complement strand
CACGCCCGGCCTCTCAGTCGTCGTGAGCGTCGACAAGAATGCTCCGGTGCGGACGATACCGGCTCAGGCGACCAACCGCGCCGTGCCGGTTGCCGCGCGCGGATAGTGGCGTCATCGCAACGTTTTGCGACTTTGACGGCATCGCTTGTCGCGCCACCTGTCATTAAAACCGCACTAGGGTCGCCGTAGCGCGGCCAAGAAAAAAGCCCGGATCGATGATCCGGGCTTTCGCAATTGGAATGGCCGCTAAGGCTTATTCTTCTTCGCCTTCGAATTCGGCTTCCGGGTTGAAGAAGTCTTCCGGCTTCAGCGCGTCTTCGTCGACGCCGTAGATGGCGTCGGCCGAGGTCAGGCTCTCGCCCTTGGCCTGGCGGCCGGCTTCTTCAGCCGAACGTGCAACGTTGACTTCGACCGAGATTTCGACTTCCGAGTGCAGGTGCAGGGTAACCTGGTGCAGGCCGATCGACTTGATCGGGTGGTTGAGGTCAACCTGGTTGCGGCCGACGTTGAAGCCTTCGGCAGCGAGCGTCTCGATGATGTCGCGGGCAGCAACCGAACCGTAGAGCTGGCCGGTTTCGCCAGCGGAGCGGACGATGATGAAGGACTTGCCGTCGAGCTTTTCGGCAACCTGCTGGGCTTCCGACTTGCGCTCGAGGTTACGAGCTTCGAGCGTCGAACGCTCAGCTTCGAAACGGGCCTTGTTGGCAGCGTTGGCGCGCAGCGCCTTGCCGAGCGGCAGGAGGTAGTTGCGGGCAAAGCCGTCGCGAACCTTTACGGTTTCGCCCATCTGGCCGAGCTTGGCGATACGTTCGAGAAGAATGACTTCCATGTTGGTTTCCTTTCAGTGTTCCAGTTCGTTGGTCAGTTTTTTCCAACCGGCGTGACCGCGATGGTGCGTCGCGTATCGATCAGGCCGGACAGGAGGAAGAAGAATGCCGGGATCGTGAACACGAACACCGACAGGTATGCGATCCACAGCACGGGAAGCCGCCAGGACTTGCCGCGGGTGCGGAAATGGAAGGAGGCGAAACCGGCAAGCAGGAAGCCCGCGCCGAAAGTTCCGCAGATCAGCGCGCCGATCGTTGCGGGTGCGCCGCCGAGGAAGGTGAGGACGAGGCCGCCGAGAAAGATAAAGATCGCGTTGCGGTGCATGCGCAGCGTGGAGGGGATGTCCTCGCGCGGGCGCAGCGACCGGCCCGACATCTGCACGATGCGGGTCGCGACGTAATAGGCGGTAAACAGCATCAGCACCCAGATCGCGCCTTGGACGAGCGGCAATGCGAGTGTGAAGAGCGACTTGATCTGGGCAATGGCTGCCACGTCCGGATTGTAGCCCGGGTCCTGCGCCTTCACCGCCTGGATGACGATATCGACCATGCGGTCGGAAATGTCGGCGCCATAACCGACGATGAAGCCGACGATGATCATGCCGACGGTCACGAGACCGGCGAGGTGGCTAAGGATGTCGGAGAGCGGATACCAGGCGAGCGCTTCGTCCGGACCGCCGAGTTCGGAGGCCGGGCGGGCGAGATTGGCGAGGTGGCTGAGCCAGCCGGCCGGAATCAGCGTGACGACGAGAATGAGCAGCGCGAAATAGGGAGAGACGAGCGCGGCAGCGGTGGCGCCTGCGCTGACGATCGCGGTGATCGCAGCAGCATTGCCCCAGCCAAGACCGGCAATCAGGATCGGGAGTGCGGAAGCAGCATAGAGAACGATTGCAAGAGACGACTGCGTATTCGCGCCCATCGACAAGAGGGCGGCGGTAAAGCCGGCGAGAACGCCGGTCAGCAGCGATGTCCTGTTCACATTCGTCACGTTCGCTGTCCTGCTTCGTGCAGTTAGGGGATGGCAAGGCCCGGCCCCAGCATGGGATTTTGGCGCTTTTGCACCGGTTCCGATCCGCGCCCATCGCGGAAGGGAGAGAAAGAGGCGCTCACCGAATGGGAGCGCCTCTCCCTTCAAGTCGGTTTCCGTCGTGTCAGCTGACTGACGGAAAGTCAGCCGTTCTTAGGAAACGACGTAGGGCAGCAGGCCGAGGAAGCGTGCACGCTTGATCGCCTGGGCGAGTTCGCGCTGCTTCTTCTGGGAAACGGCCGTGATGCGGGAAGGAACGATCTTGCCACGCTCGGAAATGTAGCGCTGCAGCAGACGGATGTCCTTGTAGTCGATCCGCGGAGCGTTTGCACCCGAGAAGGGGCAGGTCTTGCGGCGACGGTGGAACGGGCGACGAACCGGAGCGGAAGAAACTTCAGCCATTGTCTTTATCTCCTAAAGCTTCTTGATTACGCGCGGTCTTCGCGCGGACGACGCGGGCGGTCTTCGCGGTCGCCACGGTCCGGACGCGGACCACGGTCGCCGAAGCCACGCTCCGGACGGTCGCCATCGCGGCGCGGACGGTCGTCGCGGTCGCGCTTCTGCATCATGGCAGACGCGCCTTCCTCGTGCTTCTCGACGGCGATCGTCATGTAGCGCAGGATGTCTTCGTTGATGCGCATCTGACGCTCTACTTCGTGAACGGCCGGTGCCGGAGCATCGATGTCCATCAGAACGTAGTGAGCCTTGCGGTTCTTCTTGATGCGGTAGGTGAGGGACTTCAGGCCCCAGTTCTCAACGCGACCGACCTTGCCGCCGTTCGCTTCGAGCACGCCCTTGTACTGCTCGACGAGAGCGTCGACCTGCTGCGGCGTGATGTCCTGGCGGGCCAGGAATACGTGTTCATAAAGAGCCATTGTGGCTTGCCTTTCTTGCGTTAATCAGCCCGGACCTCGGCGGCTAAGCCTCAACGACTGTTCTTATGGGCTGCAATGAGCCGGCAAGAAAGTGTTGTATCGAGACGGTCGAGAGCGGAGACACGGGAGGCCGGAATGTCTTTCCATTCCTGACGGCACCCTCGCGGGAAACCGGCCCTCCGTTCAGCCACCAGCCAGAAGACCGGGCATTTCGAACAGCGCGCTTATACGCATTTTTCCGCGGAAGGCAAGGCTTGGTCTGTCTTTTCGATATTTAACCGAGCCCTTGGGCCTTCTTCCATTTGCGCAAGCGGCCTGAGGCGTTGGCGTAGGGCGAGGACGTGTTGAACTGAATCATGCGGCCAAGGCTCCATTTGCCGTACCACGGTTGGCCGTAGAGCGCATGATCGTCCCGCGACTCGATCATCGCTTCCAGCGTTTCCTTGCTGCGCCTCAGGCGAGCGACGAGTTCCGACGCGGAAAGAGCCTGCGAGTCGCCGTAGAACTTCTGTGCGAGCCTGCCGAGTTCGTTCCATTTATATCCGGTTTCGGGAAAGTCGACCGGTTCGCCGCGCCGATCGCGGTCGATCCATTTGACCACGAGTTCACCCCAGCCGATGAGGTAGGCGACGAGGTCGCCGACGCTCATCGTGGTGCCCTTGGCATGCCCGTCGAGCGTTGGCTCGCGGTACTTGTCGTCAGGGACCTTTTCCAGTTCGCGCATCAGCTTGGCGAACTGGACCTCGATCGCCTTGAGCAGTTCCGCTTTCGTCTGGGGCACGGCCATCCGCGATCGCTTCTCGCCTTCAGATTGGCATGGGGTAGAGACGGTGCAGCCGCCGAATGCCGTTCACGACGTCTTGCGACAACGTCAGGTCGGCAGCACCGAGATTGGTCTTCAACTGCTCCATCGAGGTCGCACCGATAATGACGGAAGCCATGAACGGCCGCGTCAGGCAGAAGGCGATCGCCATCTGCGCGGGGTCGAGGCCGTGTTCGCGTGCGAGCTGGACATAGCCGGCAACCGCCGGTTCCTGGTGTGGCGTGAAGCGGCCACCGAGATCGCCGTTGATCGAGAGGCGGGAGCCCGTCGGCCTTGCGCCGTCCAGATACTTGCCGCTGAGCAGTCCGGCTGCGAGCGGCGAATAGGCGAGCAGGCCCACGTCCTCGTGATGCGACAGTTCGGAAAGGTCGAGGTCATAGGCGCGATAGAGCAGATTGTATTCGTTCTGGATCGATGCGACGCGGGGCAGGTCGTGGCGCTCTGCCATGTCGATCATCTTCATCGTGCCCCAGGCCGTATCGTTGGAAAGGCCGATGGCGCGGACCTTGCCGACTTTCACGAGATCGCCGAGCTTGTCGAGGATCGCCCGGAGATCGCCGGCGACCTGCACCTTGTCCTGTTTGGTCGGATCATAGGACCAGGCATTGCGAAAATGGTAGTGGCCGCGGTTGGGCCAATGGATCTGGTAGAGATCCACATAGTCGGTCTGCAATCGCTTGAGGCTGGCGTCGATCGCCTGGTCGATGCCTTCGGGCGTGGTTGGGCCGCCATTGCGGATATAGGGACGGCCGGGGCCCGCGACCTTGGTCGCCAGCACCACGTCTTCACGCTTGCCGCGCTTGGTCAGCCATTCGCCGATAATGCGCTCGGTATTGCCATAGGTTTCGGGCGAAAGCGGCGTCGTCGGATAGAGTTCCGCCGTATCGATGAAGTTCACGCCCTTTTCGAAGGCGTGGTCCAGCTGTTCATGCGCTTCGGCGACGGAATTCTGCGAGCCCCAGGTCATGGTGCCCAGGCAGATTTCGGAGACCTTGATGCCGGTGCGGCCAAGCGTGTTGTAACGCATTGAATAAGGATCCTTGTGAAAGACGTGCGTCGACCCTGTGGGAGAAGGATGCGCGCGCCCGGAATGGAGTGGTGGCCTCCGCCCCGGAGATCGTCGAAGGGCAGGTCGGCTTGGGCGGCAAACTTACGCCTTGATTGTTGAAGATCAAGGGCAAAAGGCGGTTCCGGCCCGGTTCGGCAGGCCTTGCGCGCTTGACTCGCCGTTCAGGAATGTGAATGGAGAGGAAACCAGAGCGGGGTAATGAAAAGCATATGCGGTTATCCGCCGGCGTCCCGCTCTAACTCATAAGAACCGATCACTATGATTTTGTGTCGATTCGACCCAAAATCATAGTGATCTAGGGAAGGGACTATCCCATGAGCATTGCATTCACGTTTCCAGGCCAGGGCAGCCAGGCTGTCGGCATGGGCAAGGATCTGGCGGACGCTTTTCCGGAAGCCGCTGCTGTCTTTGCCGAGGTTGACGAGGCGCTCGGCGAGAAGCTGTCCGAGATCATGTGGAACGGCCCCGAAGAAACGCTGACGCTGACGGCGAACGCGCAGCCGGCGCTGATGGCCGTATCGATGGCCGTGATCCGGGTGCTCGAAGCCAAGGGTCTCGACCTCAAGTCCAAGGTTTCTTTCGTCGCCGGCCATTCGCTCGGCGAATACTCGGCGCTCTGTGCGGCCGGTACGTTCTCCATTGCTGACACGGCGCGTCTCCTGCGCATCCGCGGCAACGCCATGCAGGCGGCGGTTCCCGTCGGCAAGGGCGCGATGGCGGCAATCATCGGCCTTGAACATGCCGATGTCGAAGCCGTCTGCCGCGAAGCCTCGGCCCTCGGTTCCTGTCAGATCGCCAATGACAATGGCGGCGGCCAGCTGGTGATTTCCGGTGAAAAGGCAGCCGTCGAAAAGGCGGCCGCACTGGCCTCCGAAAAGGGCGCCAAGCGCGCGCTGATGCTGCCGGTCTCTGCTCCCTTCCATTCAAGCCTGATGGCGCCGGCCGCCGACGCCATGCGCGAAGCGCTGGCCAAGGTCGAAAAGCGCAACCCCGTCGTGCCCGTGATCGCCAACGTGCTTGCAGCACCCGTCAGTGACGCCGACGAGATCGCCCGACTGCTCGTCGAGCAGGTCACCGGCCAGGTCCGCTGGCGCGAGACGATCGAATGGTTTGCCGCCAACAATGTCACGACGCTTTATGAACTCGGTTCCGGCAAGGTCCTGACCGGGCTTGCCCGCCGGATCGACAAGACTGTCAACGGTATTGCCGTCAACACGCCTGCCGATATCGACACGGCACTTGCTGCTCTGCTCGCCTGAGCGAAAGCCCAGCTGCTCCAGTTATAAGGAATCAAAGAGATGTTTGATCTTTCCGGCCGCAAGGCTCTCGTTACCGGTGCATCCGGTGGTATCGGCGAAGAAATCGCGCGCATGCTGCACGCCCAGGGCGCGATCGTCGGCCTGCACGGCACGCGTGTCGAGAAGCTCGAAGCGCTCGCCAATGAACTCGGCGACCGCGTGCAGCTCTTCCCGGCGAACCTTTCCGACCGTGCCGAAGTCAAGGCGCTCGGCGAAAAGGCCGAGGCTGAACTCGGCGGCGTCGATATCCTCGTCAACAATGCCGGCATCACCAAGGATGGCCTCTTCGTGCGCATGAGCGACGAGGACTGGGATGCCGTTCTCGAGGTCAACCTGACCGCCGTCTTCCGTCTGACGCGTGAACTCACGCATCCGATGATGCGCCGCCGCTTCGGCCGCATCGTCAACATCACCTCGATCGTCGGCGTCACCGGCAATCCGGGGCAGGCCAACTACTGCGCCTCCAAGGCCGGCATGATCGGCTTCTCCAAGTCGCTGGCCCAGGAGATCGCGACGCGCAACGTCACCGTCAACTGCGTCGCTCCGGGCTTCATCGAAAGCGCGATGACCGGCAAGCTCAACGACAAGCAGAAAGACGCGATCATGGGCGCGATCCCGATGAAGCGCATGGGCACCGGCGCGGAGATTGCGTCCGCTGTCGCCTATCTCGCGTCGAACGAGGCCGGCTACGTCACCGGCCAGACGATTCACGTCAATGGCGGCATGGCCATGATCTGATCCGGTTCCCGGGATATGTCGCCCGTCGAGATTGTGCGGCGGGCGATATTCACCGTCCCGGGATACCACCTGCCAAATGCCTGAAATTCAATGTTGAGCAAGCGAATGTCAGGCATTTTCGGACTTTGCGGCAGACTTAAACCGTGTTAATCGGGCCATGACTGTTAGCAGTCGACCGGTCCCGCCAGGTGTCCGGCAGCCTTGGCTGCCCTGGGTTTGCCGCAGTTCCGGTTGGATGGATTGCCGGGTAGCCCGTCTTGGTCTATCAGGCTTACATAAGAGTACCGGTGCCGGAATAGGCGCCCACAGAAACGAAGGTCGAGGAACTCCGACATGAGCGATATCGCAGAACGCGTAAAGAAAATTGTTATTGATCATCTTGGCGTCGACGCCGAAAAGGTCAGCGAAGGCGCAAGCTTCATCGATGACCTCGGCGCGGACTCGCTCGACACCGTCGAACTGGTCATGGCTTTCGAAGAAGAGTTCGGCGTTGAAATCCCGGACGATGCTGCTGACTCGATCCTGACTGTCGGCGACGCCGTCAAGTTCATCGAAAAGGCTCAGGCCTAATATCTGAGCGGCTAAGGCCGTAGACGGGCCGCCTAAAGCGGCCCGTTTCAGCCCAGGGAAGTGGGCTGTCCCGCATTTGCGGGTTTCGATCAGCAAGCGTTTCCCGCTTTTCCCCCTGGTCGTGAATAAGAACCTTAAAATAGATGCCCGGATCGGGTTCGTCACACGTGGTCCGATCCGGCTCTGAAATTGAAAAGTCAGGGTGGGTCGCGGACTATGAGACGTGTCGTTATCACCGGTACCGGCATGGTATCTCCCTTGGGTTGCGGAACTGAGGCGACGTGGGCGCGCCTGCTTGCCGGGCACAATGCCGCGCGCAAGGTAACCGAATTCGAGGTCGAGGACCTTCCTGCCAAGATCGCCTGTCGCATTCCCTTCGGTGACGGCACCGACGCAACCTTCAATGCCGACGACTGGATGGAGCCGAAGGAGCAGCGCAAGGTCGATCCGTTCATCGTCTACGCGATGGCTGCTGCCGACATGGCGCTGGCCGACGCCGGCTGGAAGCCGGAGAACGACGAGGACCAGATCGCTACCGGCGTCCTGATCGGCTCGGGCATTGGCGGTCTCGAAGGCATCGTCGAAGGCGGCTACACGCTGCGCGACAAGGGGCCCCGCCGTATCTCGCCGTTCTTCATTCCCGGCCGCCTCATCAACCTCGCCTCGGGCCAGGTGTCGATCCGCCATAAGCTTCGCGGCCCGAACCACTCGGTCGTCACTGCCTGCTCGACCGGCGCGCATGCGATCGGTGACGCCAGCCGCCTGATCGCGCTCGGCGATGCCGACGTCATGGTGGCCGGCGGCGCGGAATCGCCGATCTGCCGGATCTCGCTCGCGGGCTTTGCCGCCTGCAAGGCGCTGTCGACCCAGCACAACGACGATCCGCAGAAGGCCTCGCGCCCCTACGATATCGACCGCGACGGCTTCGTCATGGGCGAGGGCGCCGGCGTCGTCATCCTCGAAGAACTCGAGCATGCCAAGGCGCGTGGCGCCAAGATCTACGCGGAAGTCGTCGGTTACGGCCTGTCGGGCGATGCCTTCCACATCACCGCTCCGTCGGAAGACGGCGACGGTGCCTATCGCTGCATGCAGATGGCGCTGAAGCGTGCTGGCCTGACGGCCGCCGATATCGACTACATCAACGCGCACGGCACCTCGACCATGGCCGACACGATCGAGCTCGGTGCGGTCGAACGCCTGGTCGGCGAGCATGCGTCGAAGATCTCGATGTCTTCGACCAAGTCGGCAATCGGTCACCTGCTCGGCGCTGCCGGTGCTGTCGAAGCGATCTTCTCGGCGCTGGCGATTCGCGACAACATCGCGCCGCCGACGCTCAACCTCGACAATCCGTCCGTCGAAACGAAGATCGACCTTGTGCCGCACGTCGCACGCAAGCGCGAGATCAACGTGGCGCTGTCGAACTCCTTCGGCTTCGGCGGCACGAATGCCTCGCTGGTCCTGCGCCGCTATACGGGCGCCTGATCGTCGGCGATCTCTCGTCGCGGACAATCATCGGATCGACAAACAGTCGGTCCGATGATCCTGCTTTTGCCGCATTGCTCGTTACAAGCATGTTTTGGGAGGATGCGTCGTCAATCGCGGCGGCGCTTGCCGACCGCTATGTTCGCGCAAGGCCTATCTGTCAGATTGCCATTTAGCTATTGCCGGGAACTTGTTCGCCCCAAGGATTGCCAAGGGTGCGTGTTCCGAACAGCTGCATGTCTCCTATCCGGTTCAAGGATAAAGCAGGCAGTCATTTAGAGTGTTACAGAGGCCTAGGCCCGTCCTATAAGACGTGCGGTTCTGTAAAGTGTCGGGCGCCCGCCGCGTTGTCTTGAATGGACGGTGAACCGACACATTTCTGTGGTTCTTGGGTGCCAATGCACCACGCCGCAGGTCTGTTGTAGTGAAGACTGCGGAACGCCGCCCGCCAGGTCGGCGCCGCTTATGAAATTGACTTAAGCCTGCCGCGGTCCAGTCCGAAATTCGCACCGGGGCAGGAAGAGAATGAGGCTGCGAATTTCGGGTTCGGGATAATCGTGAGCGACTCAAACGATAACAGCGCGGCGCAATTCGGCCGCAATGAAAACGCGAGCAACGGACCGATCATTCCGAAATCGGCAAACGAGGCGCTGCGCCCGGAGAAAGTGCCCCAGCCCCCGAAGCGGTCGCGCAAGGCGCGCAGCCAGGTGGTGATTTTCCTGAACTTCGTAATGACCATCATCGTCTTTGCGGCACTGGCTGCGGCCGGCACGGTCTATTATGCGATGCATCAGTATGAGAAGCCGGGTCCGCTGCAGGCAAATCAGAACTTCATCGTCAGAGGCGGCGCCGGCATGAGCGAGATCGCCAGCGGTCTCGAGCGCAGCAACATCATTACCGATGCGCGCGTCTTCCGTTTCGTCTCGGAGGCCTATCTCGACAACGAGACGCTGAAGGCCGGCGAGTACGAGATCAAAGCCGGCTCGTCGATGCAGGACGTGATGCAGCTTC
Organism: Ensifer sp. SSB1; assembly: GCF_016652895.1. NCBI lineage: Bacteria > Pseudomonadati > Pseudomonadota > Alphaproteobacteria > Hyphomicrobiales > Rhizobiaceae > Ensifer > Ensifer sp. SSB1. Next base: position 17,251 of record NZ_JAEPRP010000097.1, on the reverse strand, counting down.
TGAAGTCGGGAAAGTCGATCCTCTATTCCGTTTCTCTGCCCGAGGGGCTCACCGTCAAGCAGATGTTCCGCAAGCTATCCGACGATCCGGTCCTGGTTGGCGATCTGCCGAGCGAGCTTCCGGCGGAAGGTTCGTTGATGCCCGATACGTACAAGTTCACGCGCGGCACCAAGCGCGGCGAGATCGTCCAGCAGATGGCTTCGGCCCAGAAGGTCCTTGTCGATCAGATCTGGGAAAAACGTGATCCGAACCTGCCGGTCTCGACGGTCGAGGAACTCGTGACGCTGGCGTCGATCGTGGAGAAGGAAACCGGCCGCGCCGACGAGCGTCCGCGGGTCGCTTCCGTCTTTATCAACCGGCTCGACAAGGGCATGCGGCTGCAGTCCGACCCGACGATCATCTACGGCATTTTCGGCGGCGACGGAAAGCCGGCCGACCGGCCGATCCTGAAGTCCGATATCGACAAGCAGACGCCCTACAACACTTACATCATCAAGGGCCTGCCGCCGACGCCGATCGCCAATCCGGGCCGTGCGGCGCTGGAAGCGGTAGCCAACCCATCGCGTACGCCGGAACTCTACTTCGTCGCCGACGGTACGGGCGGCCATGTCTTCGCCGAGACGCTGGACGAGCACAACGCGAACGTAAGGCGCTGGCGCAAGGTGGAGGCCGAGAAGGCGGCAGAGGCGGCGAAGGCCGCTACGGATGCGACAACCGCCGAACCGGCAGCAGCACAGCCGCAATAAACGCCTGCATTGTGGACGGTTAGATCACGGCGCGGATATCCCTTGCGGGATACCGCGCCGTCGCCTTATTGCTTCTGCTGAAACACTACGGAGGTGACTATGCCGCTCCAATCGATGACCGGCTTTGCCCGGAGGGAAGGCAGCAGTGGCCGCCGCCGTTGGGCTTGGGAATTGCGCTCCGTCAATGGCAAGGGCCTTGACCTCCGGCTGCGGCTGCCGCAGGGGCTGGAACGCTTCGAGCCCGAAGTGCGCAAGCTCGCCGCCGACTTTTTTTCGCGCGGCAATCTCCAGATCGGACTTTCCGTCAGCGGCGCGGAAGCGACCGTCGAGGCGGTGGTCAACCAGGGCGCGCTGACGGCCGTCCTCAACCTGCGCGAACAGCTCGGTGATCTCGTCGATCCGGCGCCGCTGAAGTTCGACACGTTGCTCTCGATCCGTGGCATCGTCGACTTTCGCGAACCGGAAGAAAGCGAAGAGGAGCGCGCTGCCCTTGATGCGGATATCCTCGAAGGGCTGAGGCTGGCACTTTCTGACCTGCGTACGATGCGTGAAGACGAGGGGGCCGCGCTCTGTCAGATCCTGCTGGCGCAGGTGGAAGGCATCGAGACGCTGACGGGGACCGTAGAGGCCGATCCGTCACGTAGCGCCGCGGCGATCGCCGACCGGCTTGCGCAGCAGGTGGCACTGGTCATGGACAATGGCTCCTCGCTCGACCGGGAGCGCCTTTATGCCGAAGTGGCGCTGCTTGCCACGAAGGCAGACCTCCGGGAAGAAATCGACCGCCTCGGCTCCCACATCGTTGCGGCGCGGGAACTGCTGTCGAAGGGTGGACCCGTTGGCCGCAAGCTCGATTTCCTGGCACAGGAATTTAACCGAGAATCGAATACCATCTGTTCCAAGTCGAATGCGGCCGCCGTTTCGGCCGCCGGCATCGAGCTCAAGGTCGTCATCGACCAGTTCCGCGAACAGGTTCAGAATCTGGAGTAAAGCATGACCCCGGCGACCCCTTCGCCCATCAAGATTGCCCGTCGTGGGCTGATGCTCGTTATTTCCTCGCCCTCGGGCGCCGGAAAGTCGACGATCGCGCGTAACCTCTTGGAAGCCGATCCGGAGATGAGCATCTCCGTCAGCGTGACGACGCGCCAGCGCCGCCCGAGCGAAATCGACGGCCGACATTATCATTTCAAGACGATCCGTGAATTCGAAGCGCTCAGAGCAACGGACTCTCTGTTGGAATGGGCGGAGGTGCACGGCAATTTCTACGGTACGCCGCGCGACGCCGTCGAAGCGGCCATGGCCGCCGGCCGTGACATGCTCTTCGACATCGATTGGCAGGGTGCCCAGCAACTTCAGGAAAAGATGGCCGGCGACGTCGTGTCGATCTTCATCCTGCCGCCATCGATGGCCGAGCTGCAGTCACGCCTGCACCGCCGGGCCGAAGACAGCGAAGAAGTGATCGCCACGCGGCTCGCCAACTCGCGTGCCGAGATCGAGCATTGGCGGGAATACGACTACATCGTGCTCAATGACGATCTCGACCGCGCCTTCTCGGCGGTCCGCTCGATCGTTGAGGCCGAGCGGCTTCGCCGTGACCGGCGTCCGGGCCTGTTCGATTTCGTCAATGGGCTTCTGACGGAAAATCCGTTCTAGCTCGATTTGCGAGCAGGGTATGTGGTCGGAGCGTTCCGGCCACCTGCGACACGGCGGTTGCCAAGGCGGCTAGAGGCAGTTTGCCAGCCGGCAGAATTCTTCCACCGAAAGCGTCTCGGCCCGCCGTTGCGGGTCGATATCGGCCTTGGCTAGCAGAGCCTCGCCGCCAAGCGGCTTCAAGCTTTGGCGCAACATCTTGCGCCGCTGGCCAAAGGCGGCGTGCGTTACCTTCTCAAGTGCCGAAACGGAGCAGGGGATCGGGTTTTCCACCGGCTCCAGATGAACCACAGACGACGTTACCTTTGGCGGCGGCGTGAATGCCTGCGGCGGTACGTCGAAGGCCATCCGCGCGTTCGTACGCCAGCCGCAAAGCACACCGAGACGCCCATAGTGGTCGTCATCCGCGTCGGCGACGATCCTGAGGCCCACTTCGCGCTGGAACATCAGCGTCAGCGATTGCCAGAAGGGCGGCCAACGATCGGGCAGCAGCCAGTTGACCAACAATTGCGTTCCGACATTGTAGGGCAGGTTGGCGATGATTTTGACGGGCCCATCGTCGGCAAGCGTCTCGAACGACGTCTTCAGGGCGTCACCTTCGATCACCTGCAACCTGCCCGGATAGTGAGCGCTGATTTCAGCCAGCGCCGGTAGGCAGCGAGAGTCCCGTTCAATCGCGATGACCTTCCTGGCACCGAGGGCCAGGATGGCACGTGTGAGGCCGCCGGGACCAGGGCCGACTTCAATGACAGTCACGCCTTCGAGCGAACCTGCGGTCCGTGCGATCTTCTGTGTCAGATTGAGGTCGAGCAGGAAGTTCTGTCCGAGCGCCTTCTTGGCGTCCAGGCCGTGACGCTGAATCACGTCGCGTAAGGGGGGGAGACCGTCGAGTGCGGCCATCAGCGGGCATCTCCAGGCGTATTGGCCGCAAGCATAGCGGCAAGGTCGAGTGCTGCTCTCAAGCTGTCGTCGCGGGCTATGCCCTTGCCGGCCAGGCTGAAGGCCGTGCCGTGGTCGGGCGACGTGCGGATGAAGGGAAGGCCGAGCGTGACGTTGACACTGTCGTCGAAGCCAAGCGCTTTCGCCGGGATCAGAGCCTGATCGTGATACATACAGATCGCAACGTCGTAGGTCGCGCGCGCCCGGTCGTGAAACATCGTGTCTGCCGGCAGCGGCCCTACGGCATCGATGCCTTCCGCGCGCAGCCGGTCGATAACGGGGCGGATGATCGCATCATCCTCAAGACCGAGCGCACCGTTCTCGCCGGCGTGCGGATTGAGCCCGGCAATTGCGAGCCGTGGGCGCTCAAGCCCGAAGCGCGTGTGCAGATCAGCCGCCGTTATCATGCAGGTGCGATAGATGAGGTCTGGCGTCAGCTGATCCGGCACGTCCTTCAGCGGGATGTGGATCGTCACTGGGACGGCGCGCAGCTTCGGCCCGGCAAGCAGCATGACCGGCAGGACGGGTTGCCCCGTCGCCTTCTCGGCAAGATCCGCCAGGTATTCTGTGTGGCCGGGAAAGCGGAAGCCGGCATCGTAAAGGACCGCCTTGGCGATCGGGTTGGTTACGACTGCGGAGGCTTCGCCGGCGGTCACAAGGCGCACCGCGGTGTCGATCGCACCGATGACGGCGCTGGCATTGGCGGTGTCAGGATCGCCCGCTGTGACCGGGGCAGGGCAGGCAAGCGGCAGCACAGGCAGCGCCGCATCAAACGCGGACATCGCGCCGCTGCAATCCGTTTCTCGGATGGGAACCGAATAGCCAAGCAGCGCCGCTCGCGCGGCAAGTATCGAAGGATCGCCAATGAACAGAAAGTGCGCCGTCGCGTGCTCGCGGCGGCCAAGCCAGGACGAAAGGCTGATGTCCGGACCGATACCGGCCGGGTCGCCCATGGTTAGGGCGAGTGGCCCGCCGGTTGGTTTGCGCATGTTGCCGGGTACTTACTTGTTGACGATCTGCGCTTTCTTGCGCAGTTCCTCGAGGTATTTTTCGCTGTTGGGGTCTTCGCCGCCTTCTTTCTTCTTGCCGATGTCTTCGGCACGGAAGACGATTTCTGCGGCCGTGTCGTCGTTGACTTCACGCTTCTTGCAGATCGCCAGGTACTCGACGCCCTTTTCGGTCACGCGGGTCCCGGTCGTGCCGTTCTCGCCGGCCTTCTCGATGAGCGGCTTCCACTCCTCCGGCAACTGCTGGGCCAGCATCCGTCCGAGGCTGCGGATCGAAACGTCGCGATAGTTGGCGGCAAACGCCTTCGAGGTCTCGCAACCCGGGAACTGCGAACGGGAGGCATTCGCCTCGGCCTGCCGCTTTGCCGTGATGGCGCCGCGCTTCTTCTCGGGGATGACGAAGATCACCTGCTGCAGGAAGTACTCGGTGGTCACCGGCTTGTTGCCGCCGCCTTCCATCATTCGCTTGACGAGATCGGCGCCCTGCAGTCGGCTCGAGCTGCCAAAGCGGAAGTTCACCGCGCGCGGCCAGCTCATCTGGACGGCGATGAATTGCTTGAAGTGATCGGCGCCGACGCCGGCCTGGTCGAGGATCTTGCCGAGCTGTTCCGGCGAAAGCTTGTTGCCAGCCGCGAAACGGGCATAGGCGGCATCCACGTCCTGCGTGCTGACGGATTGACCGATGCGAACGATCTCGGCGCGCTTCAGGACCTCGTCCACCAGCTGCTTCTTCGCTTCTTCCGCACCGCCCTTCTGGCGCTGGAGGCGTATGAACGCAACTCGCTTGGCAATATCGCCCGAGGTGATCACGGTGTTGTTGACCGTTACCTTGACCTGGCTTGCAGCCTGCGCACCGGCACATGCCGCGATGCTCAGGGCTCCGGCCACAGCCAATACCGAAAGCGTCCTCGAGATCGACATTTTCCCGCCCATTACCTTTTCCTGTTCGCCGGACGATCTCCGTCGTCGGGCCTTGTCCGCCTACCGGCGTTGCGCCGTTGCCTTATCTTGTCGGAGGAAATGCATAATACATGCGGCCAAACGATGACAAGACCGTTTGAGCAGCCCAAAATTGCGCGAAGGGGCGAACTTCGCGTTTCGCCCCTTCGTTTCTATGATCTTAATAGTAATCCAGCTCTTCGAACTTGGTGTCGCCGACATTCACGTCGCCGAGCGTGCGGAAGCTGATTCTGGCGCCGATCGACCAATCGTTCGCCAGCGTGCTGCCGGTGTCGCGTTCCTGCTTGTAGACGATCGAGAACAGGGTGTCCTGATCGTCGTAGGTCACGCCGAAGCCGTTGCGCGAAATGACGTCCCGGTTGATGTCGTAGGTGATGGCACCAAACACCGACCAATAGTCATGGAACTTGTAGGCGGCGGCCGTCTGGATTTCGTCCTGGTCCACCTGTGAGCCATAAAGCGGCTGGGCTTCGATGCGCGTGTAGGTCATCGCCGCCTGCCAGGTCGTGCCGAGATACCCGACGGTCGCGTCTGCGCGGCGGAGTCCCAGATCCCTTTCGTCGAGACGGCCCGAGAGGCTGGCCATCAGGCCGGACGGTGCATCGATGCCGAACATCGCGACATAGTCCGAGCTCTTCGTTTCCAGACCGGAGTTCGCGCCGGCCTTCACCAGGTCGTCGGTTGCAAACGAATTCAGACCACCGAGATGGAAGGACTGACCGACGACACCGCGCAGGCCATAGCCGCTGTCGAACGTGCCGGTATAGCGGAAACCGACGTTGGCGCGCGTGCCACCTTCGACCCGGTCGAAGCCCGAGAACTTGTCGCGGTCGAAAAGGTTGGTCGCGTCGAACACGAAGCTCTGGGCGTCTTCGTTCGGCAGGCCGCCGGCATCCTGTTCGTCCGGGCGTGCATAGAGCTGAGCGATCGGCTCGAGCACGTGGCTGCTGCCTTCGCCGACGAACAGGATCGGGTAACGGGCCTCGAGACCGGCGGTCAACATGCGCCGCGTCGTCGCGTCGCTGGTGTTGTAGTCGCCGGTATAGAGCGGTCCTGGAGCGTCCATGTTGAGCCCGAGGGCATCACCACGCGCCGCCAGAAGCGGTGTGACGACGAGGCCGCCGGGGGCGATGAAAGTGCGCTTCCATTCAAGCTCGCCCGTCAGGCGGTGGGTTGTGCCCTCCAGACCGCGGAAGCGATCGACGACGCCTGGAACATTCTCTAAGTCCAGCCGGTTGCGCTTGATGTTCGTCAGGTTGACGGTTGCCGAAAGCTCGCCGCCCAAAATGGGCTGAGGCGCCTTGTAGGAGTAATCGAGAACCTGCACCGTAGGCTGCTGATTTTCCTTGATGCTGTTCGGGTCCGCGTCCTGAATGTCGAAGTAGAAGGCGCGCAGATCGAAGAAGTTTCGCTTGCCGAGCCCGGTCAGGTAGGCCTGGTTGACATAGGTCGTACCGTCGAAGTTCGACAGTTCGTAGGTCTTGGCGAAGTTTGCGTCCGACTGGACGAGAACGTTCCAGCCGAATGTCCAGCGCGGATTGATCTCGAACTCGGCCTTCGACCCGATCATGCCGCGATTGGTCTTCTCCGCGTCGACCGTGCCAGGCGTGAACTTGCTCTTGTCGAGCTGGCTGATGCCGGCGACGTTCAGCGTATGGAAGCCGTTGTGGAACCGCTGGCGGAATTCGCCCTCCAGCAGGAAGCCCTGCCGGGTCAGGCCCGTCACGGTTGCCGTCGCATCCATATAGGGCGAGATCGCCCAATAGTAGGGAACGCCGACGCCGACGCCGAGCTTCTGTGCCGAGCGGAATGTCGGGAAAAGGAAGCCGCTCTTACGCTTGACCGTATGGTCGGGCAGTTCCATCACCGGAATATAGGCGATCGGCTTGCCGAAGAGTTCGA
>NZ_JAEPRP010000097.1:0-10040 GCF_016652895.1 Ensifer sp. SSB1 | reverse complement strand
CCGTTCTGAATGACGCGCTGCGCCTTGATGTGCCAAAGCGAGCGATGCTCCGGCTTGGTAGCGCAGGGCGTGCAGGCCGTGTAGACGGCCTCGTTCAGGATGAATTCCTCACCGTTCCGGCGCTCGCCGCTGGTCGCGGCAAGCCGGGTCAGATCGGTGGTTTCGATGCGCATCTGCTCAAGGAAACCATTCCCGAAATCATCGGTAACGTCCATCTTGTCGGCGTAGACGACATTGCCGCCCGGCTCGATGAACTGGATTTCCCCGGATGCCAAGATGCGGCCATTCTTCTGGTCGTACTCGACCTGACGGGCCACCATCTTGTAGCCGCCGTAGTCGATCTGCACGTTGCCGCGCACGATCACCTTCTCGGCGTCCTTGTTGTAGACGAGCTCATTGGCGGACAGAAGCAGCTTGGCGTCTTCCGGCATGTTCGGGCGCAACGAATCGAGGCGGTCCGAACCCTGCTGCGCCATTGCTGGCGCACTCATTCCCATGGCAAGTGTCTGCAGCGCCACGCCTGCAAGCAGGGTAGCGTTGATCAGCGTCATGCGTTTGCGGTTCACTACCGCCACTAGCCATCCTCCTGATTTAAAAGAATCGTCGAGCCCAGCGCCATCGCTACAACAACTGGCAACCAGGCTGCAACGAAAGGAGGCACAATGCCGCTGCTCCCGAATGCTTTGACAAGCACGGTGACGACATAAAGCACGAAGCCTGAGACGATGCCACCGAGAATTACGGAGCGAGATTGGTTAAACCGGCTAAATTTGAGCGACACGCAGGCAGCTATCAACGTCATGGCGACGAGAAGCAGCGGCAGCGAGAGCATCGAGTGGAATTGAGTTTCCATGCCGTTTGTCGAGAAGCCGAAGGAGCGAGCCACTTCGATCTTGCTCGGAAGGTCGAAAAACTGAATGGAATCAGCCTTTGCAAGACGTTCCTGAACAAACTCGGCCTTTAGATTGGTGCTGAGCTGTGCTGTTTTCAAACGGCGCGGCAGCTGCCCGTTGCGCGTTTCCGTTACGTCGTTAAGAAGCCAGTAACCATCTTCGAGTTTCGCCGACGCCGCATCCTGTCTCAGAATGATCGTGCCCTGTGGATCGAAGTGGATGACGGTGACGTTGAGGAGCGTCGTTCCGTTGTCCTGAACCGCGCGCGCGCCGATGATTGTATCCGTACCGTTGTAGATTTGCCGCAGCCACGGAATGGATCCGGCATCGGAGGATCGCGAGGCGCCCCATTCCGCCAGAAGCGCCTCTCCACGTTTGGTTCCCCAGGCAGCAAGCGGGTTCAGTACCACCACTGCAAGCACGCCGAAGAGGAAGGCGCCCAGAACGAACGGACGCAGGAACTGCCAGACGGAAATGCCCGCGGCGCGCGTCACGACCAGTTCGTAGCGCCGGTTGAGGGAAATCAGCGCCGCCATTGCCGAAAACAGCGCCACAAACGGGATCGTCTGCTGCAGGATCAGCGGAATTCGGAAGGCGGTCATCAGCAGAGCGCCTGTGATCGAATAGTGCGGCAGGTTTGCGAGGCGGCTCGCCTGCTCGCTGAAGTCGATGATGAAGATCAGCGAGAAGATGCCGACAAGGAACCAGAACGTGGTGATCACGTAACGGATGAAGAAGTAGCGGCCGAGCGTGCCCATCATGACGGCTGTCCTCCTTCGGCATCACGCCGTACGAGGCGGAGGCGAACGAGGAGGTCCTGCAGCTTTTCCTGCCCGGTCATCGGGATGTCGAGGCGCTTGTTGCTGACGAGCTGGTGAATGCAGAGCGCACCGGCCGCAAGCGGCACGAGGTACATCAGGGGCACGAACCAGATGGAATCCTCGGCGCTGTTGCCGGCATAGAAGGTCATCCAGCGGATGAGCAGCGCCGTTCCGAGCGCGCTTACCATCGGATGGACGCGTGCTTCGCGGTGGGACCGCGCGTCACTGCTGAAAACCAGTGCGATCAGCCCGAACAGAAGCGGAAAGGTCCACTCCGTCAGTCGGCGATTGAGTTCGGCGGTAAAGGCGAGCGGCTTGTTCTTGTAGACTTGGTCGTTCGGATCCGGATTGAGAAGACCGGCAAGGTCGCGGTCCTTCGCCCGAATCGTCGCCTCGCGGGTGGTCTTGGTCATGTCGGCGAGGTCGAAGGCATAGGAATCGAACTTGATGATCGAGACGCTGCCGTCGGGCAGTTTGCGTTGCACTTCGCCGTCCTTCATCACTAGGGCAGAGCTCTTTTCATCGACCGCGCCTTCGCGGGCGTAATAGACGAGCTCAAAGGCCGGGTTGCGCGAATCGGCAACGAAGATGCCCTGCAATACGCCGCCGCTGCGCCGCGCGCCGACCTGAACATAAAGCCCGTCGGCAACCTTGCGGAACGAATTCTCCTGAACGACCGACGACAGAAGGTCGGCGTTGGCGGTTGCCAGCATCTTGCGTACCGAAACGCGCGAGTAGGGCTCGACAAAATTATCGACCGCGAAGGACAGGACGCTCAGGCCCGCCGCCAGAAAGATGATCGGCCGGATGATGGCCATGCGCGAGCTGCCGGCGGCGTTGAGCACCGTCAATTCCGAATCGGTGTTCATCGTGGTGAGCGTCTGGGTGACGCCGATGACCAGAGCGAAGGGCAGGATGATCGGGATGACCGAAGGCAGGATGAGGGTTGCGAGCTTGGCGAAAGCCAGGACTGACTGGCCGCTGTCGGTGACCAGGTTGACGTTGGCGAGCGCCTGCGTCGTCCACACAATGCCAAGCAATGGCAGGAGGGTCGCGAGGAACATGACCAAGGCACGCCGGAATATGTAGCGTTCGATCAGCTTCATGCCCGTGTCCGGTCCAAAATCCTGCTCATGTTTCTGTTCCGGCGGCGGTATCGGACCAGGCCTTACCCGTGTCCAAACCGAAGCCTGGTTCTTGCCCGCTATTTCGTGTCGCTCAAATTGTGAAGCAACAGGGATAATTTAAGGCGAAGAACCTCGGTTAACCGCATGTAAACATCTGGGGGCATCTTGCCAAGCGGTTGAAAAGCGAGAAGGGTGCCGGCCACAGCTTTGACGGTGGCGAATGTTGCGAATATTTTCCACTGTAACCGCCCGGTAACAGGGCGGATCGCCACAGGCCTCGCCGTGTCGTCCGGATGCGTCGTGGCCCGATCACCTTGCCCTGGCGCCCGGCTCTTGGAGGCTTCTTTCGAATCTCCGGCTGCGCACAGAATCATGAAAATACCCCGGAGTTTTCCAATGCCGATGAAGTTCGAGTTCACCTTTGCCAAGTCCCACCGGCCGAGCGGCGGTGTCGCGGTACTCCTCAAGACGTCGGGCGCTGGAGCCGCTGCTGGCGCCGACGTCGCCGATCCGGAAGATGTTGTGGCAAAGGCGGCCAAGGTGAAGAAGTTCACCGGAAAGGCATTCTCCAGCCTCGATATCATAGCGCCGCATGGCTCTCCCGCAGACCGAGTCATCGTGTTCGGAATTGGAGAGCCGGATGCACTCTCGGATCACGATTGGCTGAAGGCCGGCGGCGCGGTTGCGGCGAAACTCGGCTCGGCTGACAAGGTAACCGTCTTCATCGATGCTCCCGAGGTCGAAGTGACCGGCAAGGCGGCCGCCGACTTCGCGCTCGGTATGGAGATGAACGCCTATAGCTTCGACGGCTATAAGACCAAAAAGGCCGACGACGACGCCAAGACCTCCGGCAAGCCGACCAAGGTCACGATCGTGACCGGTACCGTCATTGCTGCGAAGAAGGCTTTCGCGGCGGCAGAGGCGGTGGCCGAAGGCGTGTTCCTGGCGCGCGATCTGGTGAACGAGCCGGCGAACGTACTGGGCCCGGTCGAATTTGCGGCGAAAGCGAAGGAACTGGAGAAACTCGGCGTTGAGGTGGAAATCCTCACCGAAAAGGATATGAAAAAGCTCGGCATGGGTGCGCTTCTCGGCGTGGCGCAGGGCTCTACTCGTCCGCCGCGCCTTGTCATCATGCAGTGGAAGGGTGGCAAGGCCAAGGAGCGGCCGCTCGCCTTCATCGGCAAGGGCGTCGTCTTCGACAGCGGCGGCATCTCGATCAAGCCGGCCGCCGGCATGGAGGAAATGAAGGGCGACATGGGCGGTGCGGCTGCCGTCACCGGCCTGATGCACGTGCTGGCCGCGCGTGAGGCGAAGGTCAACGTCATCGGCATCATCGGCCTTGTGGAAAACATGCCCGATGGCAGCGCTCAGCGCCCCGGTGACATCGTCACCTCGATGTCCGGCCAGACGATCGAGGTGATCAACACGGATGCAGAAGGCCGTCTCGTGCTTTGCGATGCGCTCTGGTACTGCAACGACCGCTTCAAGCCGCAGGCAATGATCGACCTTGCGACACTGACCGGCGCGATCATGGTGGCGCTGTCGACCCATCACGCCGGCCTGTTCTCGAACGACGACCGTCTCGCCGGGCAATTGCTCGCTGCTGGCGTCGCGACCCATGAACGCCTGTGGCGCATGCCGCTCGGCAAGGAATACGACAAGATGATCGACAGCAAGTTTGCCGACATGAAGAACACCGGCGGCCGCTACGGCGGCGCGGTGACGGCGGCGCAGTTCCTGAAGCGTTTCGTTAAGGACACGCCCTGGGCGCACCTCGATATCGCCGGCACCGCCATGGGCGCGCCGACCGATGAGGTCAACCAGTCCTGGGGCTCGGGCTTCGGCGTCCGCCTGCTCGATGAACTGGTGCGGGCGAGCTACGAGGCCTGACCGGAGATGCCGGACGTGACGAAAGGCGGGAAGCAATCGGCATGACCGAAATCCTGTTTTATCATCTGACGGAATCGAAGCTTGAGGACGCACTGCCGCCGTTGCTCGACAAGAGTGTCGAGCGCGGCTGGAGGGTGGCCGTGCAGACGATCGACGCCGAACGGCGCGATGCGCTCGACACGCATCTCTGGGTCTATCGCGACGAGAGTTTCCTGCCGCATGGCACGGACGCGGGCGATTTCGCCGCAGACCAGCCGGTGTTGCTGGTGGCCGACGGAGGCAATGCCAATGCCGCGACGGTCCGTTTCGTCATCGATGGCGCCAGCCCGCCGGATGTTTCGACCTATGAGCGCATCGTCTTCATGTTCGACGGCTACGACCAGGAGCAGCTTGAAGGTGCGCGCGCCCATTGGAAACGGCTGAAGGGGGAGGGGCACAACCTCACTTACTGGCAGCAGAACCGTGACGGCCGCTGGGAAAAGAAGGCCTGAGTTTACAACGCGTTGTGACGAAAAAAAGCCCGCGGCAGAGACCGCGGGCTTATTGTTTCTGCCGTGTCCGGAAGATCAGTCGTGGAAGGCCTCGACGAACTTGCGCTTGCCGAGCATGAAAGCATCGGCAACGTGGCGCAGCGGCGCCAGATCGACGTCCGACTTCCGGGCTTTGACGATCTCGGCGAAGCGCCGATAGAGCATCGGGTATTCCTGTTCCGGTTCCTGGTGCACGAGCTTGCCATCGACGGAGAGCTTGGCGCCGCCTTCGGAAAGCACCATCTCGCCCGCTGCGGTCCGGGCAACGATGTCCCAGCTCTGCTTGCCGGTCTGGCGCCAGTCGAACTCGGCGGAAACCGGCAGTTTCTTCGCATCCGTGAAGGTGATGTTGGCAGCGATCGGCGCGTCGCGGTTCTCGGGGAATTCAAGCACGGCCGCGGTCACGAACAGCGGGTTCGGGAGGATGTGCGTGGCGATCGAAAGAGCGTTGATGCCCGGATCGAAGACGCCGAGGCCACCCGCCGCCCAGATCCATTCCTGGTTCGGGTGCCAGTGGCGCACGTCTTCTTTCCAGATGATCTGGACATCATTGATCGTCGTCGCGGCCAGGAAGGATTTAGCCGCCTCGACGGCCGGCGCGTAGCGGGAGTGCCAGCTTGCAAACAGCGACAGCCCCTTCGATGCCGCCATCGCCTCGAGGTCGGCGACTTCGCTGAGGGTGGCGCCCGGGGGTTTTTCCAGGAACACATGCTTGCCCGCGTCGAGTGCGGCGCGGGCCGCCTCATAGCGATACTGCGGCGGCATGCACAGTGACACGGCCTCGATCGCAGGTACGGCTTCAAGCATAGCTTCGATCGATTTGAAGTTGTCGATGCCGTCGACCGTGCCATGCCGGCTTGCGGCGGCGATCAGGTGATAGTCGCTGTTCTTGGCGATTGCCGGCAGGTGCTGGTCACGAACGATCTTGCCGATACCGACAAGGGCAATATTGATGGGGGCCATGGTGTTCCGCTCGATTTGTATGACTTATTGTCGGCTCTTGTAGCAGATTGCGCAGAGGGGACAAGCGCCGCCGGTCCGCCGGCAGCTTATGCCATCAATGTCGGCGAAATCGACAGAGTATCATTCCCTCTGAACGCCACCGCGCTAGCTCTACCACCGGACGTGCCGTTTCGTCTCGTCAACCGGGCGGACGTTAGGGCGATCTGACCGCCCGGAGGAGTGAACCATGCAGCAGAAAATCCGTCGAGCAAGCCGCGGTGAACTCGACGTCATGATCGAGTGGGCGGCCGAGGAGGGATGGAATCCCGGGCTCGGCGATGCGGGCCCTTTCTGGGCGACCGATCCGGGCGGTTACTGGGTAGCCGACGGAGAGGACGGCCCCATCGGAGCGATCTCGTTGGTGCGATACAATGAAAGCTACGGCTTTCTTGGTTTCTACATCACCCGACCGGACCATCGCGGTCAGGGCATCGGCCGGCAACTGTGGCAGCAGGCGATGTCGGTCGCCGAAGGACGCATAATCGGCCTCGATGGCGTGGTTGCCCAGCAGGAGAATTATCGCCGCTCCGGCTTCACCTACGCCCATGCGAATATCCGCTACGGCGGCACTATCGACGTCGTCGAACCACCGGGCGCCGATCTTCTGGAGGTGGCGCCGGTCCACATGCCGCTCCTCACCGATTTTGACCGTCGCTTCGTCCCCGCCCGACGCGAGGCCTTTCTTCGCGAATGGCTGAAGTCGAGCGACGGACGGCGCAGCGTCTTGCTGCTGAGCGATGGCGCGGTCGCGGCCTATGGCACGATCAGGGCCTGCCGCAACGGCTTCAAGATCGGGCCGCTGTTTTCCGACACCGAGACCGGTGCTGATCTGGTCTTTCGCAAGCTTGCAGCCGCTGTCAACGGCAGTGAGGTCTTTCTCGACATTCCCGAACCGAACGCCTCGGCCAAGGCGCTTTGCGATCGCTACAATCTGCGGACGGTATTCGAAACCGCGCGCATGTATCGCGGGCCGGACCCCGGGTTGCCGCTTGCGCGGATCTACGGCATCACCACGTTCGAACTGGGCTGAAAGCCGGGCCGGCTGTTCTCAACCGGCCATCGCCTCTTCGTACTCGGCGGAAAGTTCGAGCCATTGCTCTTCGGCGTGAGAGAGTTTCGCCGCCGCGTCGGAACGTTCCTTGGCCTTTTGTGCAGCCTTCGCCGGCGACTTTTCGTAGAGCGCCGGATCGGCAAGTTCCACATCAAGTGCCTGAATCAGTTTCTCCAGCTTTCCGGTCAAGGATTCGATTTCATTGATCTTCTTGCGAAGCGGCGCCAGCGATGCACGCTTGTCGGCATTGGCCTTGCGCTGGTCCGCCTTCGAAAGACCGTCATCGACGCCGGTCGGCCTCGGCTTCTCGTCCTTCGCCTTCGGGCCGCCGACGATCAGGCTGCGGTAGTCCTCAAGGTCGCCATCGTAGCTGGTCACCGTTCCATCACGCACCAGCCACAACCGGTCGGCCGTCGCCTCGATCAGGTGCCGGTCGTGCGAGATCAGGATCACGGCACCGGAATAGTCGTTGAGCGCCGTGATCAGCGCGTTGCGGCTGTCGATGTCGAGGTGGTTGGTCGGCTCGTCGAGGATCAGGAGGTTCGGCGCGTCGAAGGCAGCAAGGCCCATGAGCAGCCGCGCCTTTTCGCCGCCGGAGAGATCCTTGGCGGGCGTTTCCATCTTTTCCGTCGCGAGCCCCATCTGCGCCACGCGCGAGCGCACCTTTGCTTCGGGTGCTTCGGGCATGCGTCGCCGCACATGTTCGACGGCGCTCTGGGTGGGGATCAGGTCGTCGAGCTGGTGCTGGGCGAAGAAGCCGACCTTGAGGTTCGGCGCAATCTTCAATTCGCCCGCCTCTGGCGCAAGGCGACCCGAGATGAACTTGGCGAAAGTGGACTTGCCGTTGCCGTTCGAACCGAGCAGGGCGATACGGTCGTCCGTGTCGATCCTGAGGTTCAAGCGCTTGAGGATGGGCTTGCCGGGCTCATAGCCGACGGTACCGCCGGTGACTGCGATGATCGGCGAGGCGGCTTCCTTCTCCGGATCGGGGAAGGAGAAGCCCTGGACATGATCTTCGATCACGGCCGCAATCGTGCCCATGCGCTCCAGCGCCTTGACGCGGCTTTGCGCCTGGCGGGCCTTGGTGGCCTTGGCCTTGAAGCGGTCGATGAAGCTCTGGAGGTGCTTCCGCGCCGCGTCGTTCTTGGCTTTCGCCTTCATCTGCAGCTCGTCGGCTTCCGCCTTCTGCCGCTCGAACTGGTCGTAGGGTCCACGATAGAAAGTAAGCTTCTTCTGGTCGAGATGCACGATGGCGTTGACCGCGGTGTTCAAGAGGTCGCGGTCGTGGCTGATGATGATGACGGTGTGCGGATAGCGGCGGATGTAATCCTCCAGCCAGAGCGTGCCTTCGAGGTCGAGATAGTTGGTCGGCTCGTCGAGCAGCAGCAAATCCGGCTCGGAAAAGAGCACGCCCGCGAGCGCCACCCGCATCCGCCAGCCGCCGGAAAACGACGAGGCGGGACGCAGCTGTGCTTCGTGGTCGAAGCCGAGGCCGGCGAGAATGCTGGCAGCGCGCGCTTCTGCCGAGTGGGCACCGATGTCGGCGAGCCGTGTCTGGATTTCGGCAATCCGGTGCGGATCGGTCGCAGTTTCCGCTTCGGCGACCAGCGCAGTGCGCTCCTTGTCTGCCTTGAGCACGATCTCGATCAGCGGTTCCTCTGTGCCGGGCGCCTCCTGCGCCACCTGACCGATGCGCGCGTTCTTCGGCAGCGCGATCGAGCCGGCTTCCGACGCGAATTCGCCGGTGATGATGCGAAACAGCGTGGACTTGCCAGCGCCGTTTCGGCCCACGAGCCCCGCCTTCGTGCCCGCCGGAAGCGTCACGGATGCATTTTCGATGAGGAGACGTCCCGCGATGCGGGCGGAAAGGCCGGAAATCTGGATCATTGCGGCCTTTTGCCCGGACTTGGCCGGGAAGGCAAGAGGCGCAGGCGCGCTGCGTTTCCTCCGGCGTCGGTCTGTGATTTCAAGAGGCCATTGTTATCAATTTTTGAACAACGCGTTCCGACAATCGATACTACACATCCTCATCGTGAGGGACCATCTCAATGGCGGAAGGGCGGGGAACGCTCTTCTGACCGCCTCGATCGACTGAACGCCATCGGCAAGGGCCCCGCGTTCCGAGGGACGACCGATCCGGCCACGGACAATTTAGATGAAACCTCGTTCAACCGAACGAGCCTCCCAGGAGTGAAGACCATGAAAACTGCAATCCAGACCGCTCTTTCCGCCGCTCTCGTTGCAACCGCCATCCTCGGTGGGGCCTCGGCTGCCTTTGCCGGTGGCAGCTACTACGAAGGCATCAGCCCGACGCCGCTGTTCACCGAGCGCACGCCTGCCGTCACCGGCAAGACCTCCTTCACCATCGGCAATTCGGAAGCTGGCTATGTGGACAGCACCCGGACCGGCTCGGTCGTAAACTACGGCGTTGCGCCGAAGAGCGTGATCGGCGGCGAAGGCGAATACTATCAGGGCATTTCGCGCTAATCGCGACGAAATAGGGTGCGGGTTTCTGCCCGCACCCACTTTCAGGGGGTTTGATTGATCATCGCCATGATCCTATGAGGCGACCTCCCAAGTGCCAAGCGGGGCTTAGTCCCACCGTCTATCTCCACCAAGGAACCGATCCATGAAGAAGTCCATTGCCGCGATCCTCGTTGCGGTCGCCATGCTCGGCGGCGCGTCGGCCGCTGTCGCCGGCGGCAGCTACTATGAGGGCGTGAGCG
>NZ_JAEPRP010000095.1:0-27969 GCF_016652895.1 Ensifer sp. SSB1 | reverse complement strand
GTGTTCAAGATCGGCATCGGGCCTTCGAGCTCGCATACGATGGGGCCGATGTCGGGCGATGCTGTGAGCGCGCCGCGCGACCGTTATTTGGGGGAGTTCATGTCGAACACGACCCAGCGAAAGAACAGATAGATCGCGGCAAAGCTGATCACGAGCGGCATCAGCACGGGAAGGTCAAGCATATCATTGCCCTTGGTTTGAAGCTGCTTCATGCAGCAAAGCTAATTTGCCTGTGAGTTGTTAATGCAAGGTGCACAGGACGGTGCTCGGCCTCTAAAATCTTTGTGGTCCCTCGAGTGATGATCTCAACTGTAGTTGGGCTCTTCCAGGCCGCTCCGGACTTGGGCGTCCCCAGGGGATGACGGCGTGAACCGGGCCGAGCGCCCGCTTCATTTCGGCAGACCCGCCTTCAACAGGCCCTGGCGGAACAGGTCGCGGTGTTCGTCCTGTTGGAGCAACAGGCCCTGCCGGATGAAATCTTCCGTCGAGAAGTCCGGCCGCGCTTGCAGAAGTCGAGCCTTCGTCTCCTCGGCGGCGAGGCCGTTGCCGGCCTGCGCATGGCAGGCGACGAGACGGGCTAGCGTGAACGGGCCGGGATTGGGCAGTTCCTTGAGTGCTGCCGCGGCCTCATCGTAATGGCCGAGAATATAGAGGGCGTTGCCGAGGGCGGCGCTGTACCAGGGCGGCGGAAACGGGTTCAGCCGGAAGCCCTCTTCGATCCACTCCATCGCCTCGTCGAGCTTGCCGCGCCGGGCAAAGAGGCCACCCATCTGCACCAGCGTATTGGCGTCGTTGGGGTTCAGCAGATAGGCGCGGCGATAGTGCCGCTCCGCCAACTCGAATTCGCGGCGATTGACGTGAATGAGTGCCAGCAGCCGCTGGCAGCCGCCTTCGGCCTCATCGAGCGACACGGCCTTGCGGGCCATCGCCATCGCCGCGTCGAGAACATCCGCCGGCGCGTTGCCGTAGCCCTGCTCGGCGATGGTGGCGAGCGCCAGATAGGCGTGGGCCAGGGCAAAATGCGGGTCGCGTTCGACCGCCGCCTGAAACATGGCCCGGGCCTGCCGGTTGTCGTCCGGCTCGTAGCCGCGAATATGGGCAAGCCCGCGCAGGTAGAATTCATAGGCCGCAAGGCTCGTCGGCGGTTTGCGCAGCACCTGGCGCAGGTCGGCGCTTTCGATCTGGCCGACGAGGGTCGACACGATCGTCCGTGTCAACTCATCCTGGACTGCGAAAATATCCGTGAGGCTCCGGTCGTAATGGTCCGACCAGAGGTGCGCGCCGGTTGCGGCTTCCACCAGTTGCGCGGTGATGCGGATCCGCTCGCCGACGCGCCGCACGCTGCCCTCGACTAGGTAGGTGGCGCCGAGCCTGCGGCCGATTTCTCTCCTGTCCGTATTCTTGTCGCGGAAGCTGAAGGACGAACTGGCTGACGTGACGGAAAGCGAGCGGAAGCGGGCAAGGCCGCCGATGATATCCTCGCTGATCCCGTCGCTGAAAAAGGTCTGATCCGGCGCGCCGCCGAGGTTTTCGAACGGCGGCACCGCGATCGAGGTGCGCGCGCAGGCTTGCGAGGCTGCCGGCCCCATCGTCGGTGCGTCCGTCCAGTGCCAGACGTGGGCCGGGCGCGAGATGTTCTTCAGCGCGATCTCGCCGCCGTCGAGGAAGCCTGACCGGCTCTTGGCGCTCAGTTGCCGGTGGACGACATCGGCGATGCAGATACCGCCGGGCGATGCCGACGCCTGAAGACGGGCGGCGACATTGACGCCATCGCCGAGCAGATCGTCCCCCTCGATGACGACGTCGGCAAGGTTGATGCCTATCCTGACGAGGATGCGGTCATCGGCCGGTTGCTCCTGCTGGTCGCAGGCGAGCGCCCCCTGAAGCGAGATGGCGCAGTCCACCGCATCGACGGCGGAGTTGAAGACAACCAGAGAACCGTCGCCCATGAGCTTGACGATCCGGCCGCCGCGGGCGGCAATTTCCGGGGCGAGGATCGCGTTCTGCAGCCGCTTCATCGCGCCGATCGTGCGCAGTTCGTCGGCCTCGGCCATGCGGGAATAGCCGACGATGTCGGTGGCCATGATGACCGCAAGTCGCCGCTCGACGTGCTCGTTCGCCATCCCGTTCTCCCCAATCGCTTATATTTTAGCGTGTTCTCATGGGGGCGGGAAGGCGCACGCCATCGCGGCTAGGCGCGGGCCATCTCCTGCTGCAGAAATTCGATGAAGCGTTGGGTTTTGGCCGGCAGCAGACGCGTCTCGGTGATGGCATGTATGGCGACGGAGGTACCCTCCCAGCCGGGTAGCACGCGTTTCAGCCGACCTTCAGTAAAGTCGTCGCCGGCGATGCGTTCGGCCAGGAGCGCGATGCCTTGGCCGTTTACGGCGAGCGCGCGCATCATGCCGACATTGTTGACCGTGAAGCGGCCGGTGACCGAAACGTCGATCCTGTTGTTGTGGCCATCATGGAGCGTCCAGTCGGTTGCCCTCGGCATGGAGATGCAGTCGTGACGGGCGAGGTCCGCCGGCTCCTGCGGCTCGCCGTGGGCTGCCAGATAGACAGGGGAGGCGTAGAGATAGCGTGCGTGACGGCCGACAAGTCGCGCAATCAGGCGTGAATCCTGCAGCTCTCCCGCGCGGATCACCACGTCAAAGGGCTCCGTCACCAGATCGACGCGCCGCGGCGTCAGGTCGAAATCGAAGGTGATGCCAGGATAGCGCCGGGCGAATTCGGCGATCAGCGGTGTCATGTAGATGGTGGCGAAATCGACCGGCATCGACACGCGCAGCAGTCCGCTCGGCTGCTCCAGCATGGCGCCCAGCTGCTCGTGCGCCAGGCGCGCTTCGTCGACGATACGCTTGCTGCGTTCGAAGTAGAGCTGGCCCGCTTCGGTCAGCTCGATCTTTCGCGTCGTGCGGTGAAGCAGCCGCAGCCCGATCGCCTTCTCCAATTCGCTGATCCGTCGCGACAGGGTGGAGTTGGGCATGCCGACGATTTCGGCGGCTTTGCGAAAGCTTCTGGCTTTCGCCACTTCGACGAACAACGCCATGTCGTTCAGATGGCTCATTCGATTGCTCCATCAATGGAACTGTAATTCCAGAATGTCCGTATTTATCCTGAATGTGGAATAGTGGACAAGGGTTTCAACACTTGGAACTCTCGAAGGAGACCCCGATGAGCCTGCTGTTCACTCCGGTTCGTATCGGCCGCCACACGCTTGCCAACCGGCTGGCCATGGCGCCCATGACCCGCAGCCGCGCCGACTATGATGGTACGCCCGGCGCGCTCGCCGCCGAATACTATGCCCAGCGCGCCAGCGTCGGCCTGATCGTGACCGAAGGCACGCAGCCTTCGGATGACGGGCAGGGCTATCTCACCACGCCCGGTATCTACACCGATGCGCATGTCGCCGGCTGGCAGACGGTCACCTCTGCCGTGCACGCGCGCGGCGGCCGCATCTTCATCCAGCTCATGCATGCCGGACGCATGTCGCACCCCGACAACACGCCGCTCCACCGCCAGGGCGTTGCGCCGTCGGCGATCGCGCCGGGCAGCATGATGTTCACCGCGACAGGCATGCAGGACATTCCGACGCCGCGGGCGCTGACGTCTGAAGAGGTGCGCCAGACCGTCGCCGACTTCCGCCATGCGGCCCGCCGCGCGATCGAGGCCGGTGCAGATGGTGTCGAGATCCATGGCGCGAACGCCTATCTGGTCCACCAATTCCTGGCCCCGAGCGCCAACAACAGGACCGACGAATATGGCGGGTCGATCGAGAACCGTGCGCGTTTCGCGATCGAGGTGGCGGCTGCCATCGCCGAGGAGATCGGCGCGGACCGCACGGCCATCCGCCTCTCTCCGGGCCTCAAGATGTGGGGCATCGACGAGGGTGCGGACGGCCCCGATCTCTACCGCTATCTGGTTGCCGAACTCGACAAGCTCGGCCTTGCCTATCTGCACATCATGCACGCGGGCGACGAACCGCTGCTCGCTTCGATCCGCAAGCTCTGGTCGCGGCCCTTGATCCTGAACCGCCCCGGGCGCGTGCGCGACGAGATCGGTTCCGATCTCCCATCGGGGCTCGCCGATCTGGAAGCCTACGGTCAGATGGTGCTGGCCAATCCGGATTTCGTTCACCGACTGAAGGCCGACGCGCCGATGAACGAGGCCGATCGCATGACCTATTTCGGCGGCACGGCGAAAGGCTACGTCGACTACCCGGCGCTCGCCGCTTCGGCCTAGAGCGCTCCGCTTCGGAGCATGAAGCGTCCGGTTGCGGAGCCGATCGACCCCATCCGGGGTCGATCGTATTTTCGTCAGGACAGCCGGCCCGCAGCGCCGCGCCGCCGCGTCGCCTGCCACAACACCAGCATCGCGACCGCGAGCAGCAGCGCTTCCGCCGTCGGAGTGGCAAACCAGATGCCGGGTTCGCCGAAAGTCGACGCATAGAAGGCGACCAGTGGCATGGTGAAGAGATAGGGCTTGGCAAGCCCCAGGACCGCCGCCCGGCCGGCATCACCGATCGCCTGGAAGTAGCTGCCGAGCATGATCAGCGGTCCGGACAAGACATACATCGCGACCATCACGGGCATGATGCGCGCGACGTCTGCGATGACCGCATCACTGTCGACGAAGGTCGCGCCGATCGGCCGGGCAAAGCCGACGAGCAGCACTTCGACGGTGAGGCAGTAGGCGAGCGCCACAAGTAGCCCGAGCCGCAGCATCCTTTCTGCCCGATCCGCAAGGCCGGCGCCGACATTGTTGCCGACGATCGCCTGCATCGCCTGGCTCAAGCCCAAGAGCGGCAAAAGGGCGAAGGTCATGATGCGGGTGACGATGCCGTAGGCGGCGACCGTGGTATCGTAGTTTTCGGCCGCCGTCTTCTGCAGCGCCGCCATGATCGTCACCGAAACCAGGGCCATGCCGATGAAGCCGAGGCTCTGTGGGCTGCCGAGCGCAATCATCCGGCTCCATCCCGTCAGCGGGTTGTGCTGGAGGAGGGCGGAAAGCCGCAGCTCCGTGCGTCCGAACAGACGAAAGAGGGTGATGAGGCCAAGTGCCAGGACCTGCGCCAGCACTGTGGCGGTGGCAGAACCCGCAACACCCATGTCCGCGAGCGCGATCAGCACATAGTTGAGGACGAGGTTCGCGACCGAAACCAGCACACTGAGGCCGGCCATCAGCCCGGCGCGCCCCTCGCACCGAAGCGCATCCGATTGCACCGCCAGCAGGAACTGGACGGGCGCGCAGAAGATGATGATCGCGATATAGCGCTCGGCCATGCCGGCGAGCGGACCCGGACCATTGGTGAGCGCCAACACCAGTCGTTCGCCAAAGACCACGAACAACAGGATCAGGGCAGCGGCGACTGTCAGCGCCAGCATATGGGCGCCGGCGAAGACGCCGCGGGCCTCTGTAAAGCGGCCGGCGCCAAGATGACGGGCAAGCAGGCTCGCCATGCCGCTGACGACGAGGGTCGCCAGCGCCACCGTGAGAATGAAGATCGGAAACACCGTGGTCACGGCGCCGACGGCTTCAGTGCCGACATAGATCCCGAGCACGATGGCATCGACGACCGTCAACAGCCCGTTCATGCTCATGACGAAGATGATCGGCAGTGCTGTTTTCAAGAAGATCGCGCCGAGCGGCGCGGTCAGAAAGATATTCTGGCTGGAGGTGTCCTTGGACATCCCGCACTCCTGTTCTTCGCATTTCAAGAAGGAGGAGGGGCTCGCATTGCCTGCCACACGAAATGCGATCGGGGCGAGAGGATATCGTCAGAAGTCAGATTTCACCGAGACTGGAAGCCTGCGAGCGGCGGGGATCTGAAGCCCGGAATGGGAGGTAGCGCCAAGCCGCATCGCCGTCAAGCCGGCGCTTCGATGGTCTTCGCCCGTCCGCAGACGCGCGGCTTTCTCGGGCCGGCCCCGGGGAGGCGAGCGCTTCGGCTGCGCAACAATGTTCCGCGGCGAAGCCCGGTCGTGTAACTAAAAGCCGTTGACGCCTTCCGCATTTGTGGTTATCAACTCGCCCCATGAAAAATTTTGCGGTTATTCTTGTGGTGGGACGGCGCATGGGCAGGATGGTGTAACCATCCGGCGGTAGCCACCCATGCGCTGAACGAGGCTCCTGACGGGGCCTTTTTTTATGCCTTCAAACAAGCTAAGCACCCAACTGGGAAAAGGGACGGAAGCAAGTCAATGAGCGGTACAGAAAACCAGATGACAGGCGCGGAGATCGTTCTCCAGGCTCTGAGAGACAACGGCGTCGAGCATATCTTCGGCTATCCCGGCGGCGCCGTGCTTCCGATCTATGACGAAATCCACCAGCAGGACGATATCCAGCACATCCTCGTTCGCCACGAGCAGGGCGCCGGCCACATGGCCGAAGGTTATGCCCGCTCCACTGGCAAGGTCGGCGTCATGCTGGTTACCTCCGGTCCCGGCGCCACCAATGCGGTGACCCCGCTGCAGGACGCGCTGATGGATTCCATCCCGCTCGTCTGCATCTCCGGCCAGGTTCCGACCTCGCTGATCGGCTCCGACGCCTTCCAGGAATGCGACACCGTCGGCATCACCCGGCCGTGCACCAAGCACAACTGGCTGGTCAAGGACGTCAACGATCTCGCCCGCATCATCCATGAGGCCTTCCGCGTCGCCCAGTCCGGCCGCCCAGGCCCGGTTGTCGTCGATATCCCGAAGGACGTGCAGTTTGCGACCGGCACCTACACGCCGCCATCGGCCGTCCCGACCCAGAAGAGCTACCAGCCGAAGAAGCAAGGCGATCTGAAGAAGATCGAAGAAGCGGTCGAGTTGATGCGCACCGCGCGCCAGCCGATCATCTATTCCGGCGGCGGCGTCATCAATTCCGGACCGGAAGCCTCGCATCTGCTGCGCGAACTGGTCGAACTGACCGGCTTCCCGATCACCTCGACGCTGATGGGCCTCGGCGCCTATCCGGCTTCCGGCAAGGCCTGGCTCGGCATGCTCGGCATGCACGGCACCTACGAGGCCAACATGGCGATGCATGACTGCGACGTCATGATCTGTATCGGCGCCCGCTTCGACGACCGCATCACCGGCCGCCTCAACGCGTTTTCGCCGAACTCCAAGAAGATCCACATCGACATCGATCCGTCGTCGATCAACAAGAACGTCCGCGTCGACGTGCCGATCCTCGGCGATGTCGGCACCGTTCTCGAGGACATGGTTCGTTTGTGGCGCGCGGCCTCCAAGTCGGCCGACAAGGCGCGGCTTTCGGACTGGTGGGAGATGATCACCAAGTGGCGCGCCCGCAATTCGCTCGCCTACGCGCCGAACGACGACGTCATCATGCCGCAATACGCGATCCAGCGGCTCTATGAGCTGAGCAAGGACCGCGACACCTACATCACGACGGAAGTCGGCCAGCACCAGATGTGGGCGGCGCAGTTCTTCGGCTTCGAGCAGCCGAACCGCTGGATGACTTCGGGCGGCCTCGGCACCATGGGCTACGGCTTCCCAGCGGCCATCGGCGTCCAGGTCGCGCATCCCAACAGCCTCGTCGTTGACATCGCCGGCGACGCCTCGATCCAGATGTGCATTCAGGAAATGTCCTGCGCCGTTCAGTACGGCCTGCCGGTCAAGATCTTCATCCTCAACAACCAGTACATGGGCATGGTGCGGCAATGGCAGCAGCTCCTGCACGGCAACCGCCTGTCGCATTCCTACACCGAGGCGATGCCTGATTTCGTCAAGCTGGCGGAAGCCTATGGCGGTGTCGGCATTCGTTGCGACAAGCCGAGCGAACTCGACGCTGCGATCCGCAAGATGATCGACACGCCAGCACCGGTCATCTTCGATTGCCGCGTTGCCAACCTCGCCAACTGCTTCCCGATGATCCCCTCGGGCAAGGCCCACAACGAGATGCTGTTGCCCGACGAAGCCACGGACGAAGCGGTCGCCAACGCGATCGACGCCAAGGGCCGTCAGCTGGTCTGAGATAGGTAGAGGAACCAACCGAAATGAACGCACACCTTCAACCGACCGGCTCCGCCTACTTCATCGCCAAGGAGACCGAGGTCGCCGAAACCCACACGCTCTCGGTCCTCGTCGATAACGAGCCGGGCGTCCTCGCCCGCGTCATCGGCCTGTTCTCCGGCCGCGGCTACAACATCGAGAGCCTCACGGTTTCGGAAACGGAACACGAGGCGCACCTTTCGCGCATCACCATCGTCACGCGCGGCACGCCGCACGTGCTGGACCAGATCAAGAACCAGCTGGAACGGCTGGTTCCGGTCCACCGCGTCGTCGACCTGACCGTGCGCGCAGCCGGCCTTGGCCACGACCGGCCGATCGAGCGCGAACTGGCGCTCGTCAAGGTACACGGCTCGGGCGACCACCGCGTCGAGGCTCTGCGCCTTGCCGACGCATTCCGCGCCTCGGTCATCGACGCCAACATCGATCACTTCGTCTTCGAGATCACCGGCAAGCCGTCGAAGATCGAGCAGTTCATCGCCATCATGAAGCCGCTCGGCCTCATCGAAGTCTGCCGTACCGGCATCGCAGCGATGAACCGCGGCCCGCAGGGCATGTGATCTCGGGCAGGCGAGGGGCCGACAACGCCGCACCTTGCTTCAAACTGGGCAGCCCACGCTTCACGCTGGGGCTGCCCTTGTCGTTTAAGGGCTTCAGGTTGGGTTTGCCTCTCTCCTCGGGTCCGAGCCGAGGACTAGTTCTCTCCCCGCATGCCGGGAGAGGTCACTGGCACCGAGCGCACCCGGCCGGATGAGGGCAGACGACACGGCCCCCTGAAATTGCCCGACGTCATGCGCGCGGTTGACTTCGCAGGCATTTCCCGCCGACAAATTTCACACAGTATTTCCGAAGCTATCAGGTGCCGGATGAGCGCGACGACGATGCAGGCATTCGTTCTGACCCGATACGGCGGTCCCGACGCTGGGCAGTTGCGCGAGGTGCCACGTCCGCGACCGGCGCGCGGCGAGGTGCTGGTTCGGGTGCAGGCCGCCGGTCTCAATCCCGTCGACTACAAGACGCGGGAAGGGATGCTCAAGGTCGTCCAGCGCTATCCCTTGCCTGTTGTCATGGGCAATGAACTCTCGGGCGTCGTCGAGGCGCTGGGAGAGGGCGTCACGTCGTTTGCCCCGGGAGACCGGGTGTTTGCGCGCATGCCAAAGGGGGCCATGGGCGCTCTCGCCGAATATGCCGTCGTGCCTGAACAGTTTCTGGCGAAGATGCCCGCGTCGATCGACTTCAACACGGCAGCCGGGGTGCCACTCGCTGGCCTCACGGCCTTGCGGGCGCTGCGCGACGAGCTTCATGTGGGGCGTGGCAGCCGGATCTTCATACCCGGTGGTGCCGGCGGGGTCGGTACCTTTGCCATCCAGTTGGCGAAATGGCTGGGCGCGGAGGTTACGACGACGGCATCGCCCCGTGGTCGCGCGCTTGTGAAAGAGCTCGGCGCCGACATAGTGATCGACTACACGAAGGAGCGGTTCGAGGAACAGTTGCGCAACATGGACGGCGCCTTCGATCTGCTAGGCGGCGACACGCTCTTGAAATCCTTCGGCGTAGTCAGGCGCGGCGGCAAGGTGGTTTCGATCGCCGGCATGCCCGAACCTGAAACGGCACGGAAGGATCTGGATCGAGGCCTCTTCCTGAGGGCGCTTTTCTGGCTTGCGTCCTACAGGATCCGCGCCGTCGCGCGAAAACATGGCGTCTCCTACCGCTACCTCTTCATGCATCCTGATGGTGTCGAGCTTGCCGAGCTCGGCGATTTGATCGATGCCGGGACGATCCGGCCCTTCATCGACAGGGTGTTTCCGCTCAGGGATGTGGCGCAAGCCTTTGCCTACCTGGAAGCCGGCCACGCCAAGGGCAAGGTGGTCGTGGAGATTGCGAGCCGGCAGGCGTGATCGAAATCTGCCGTCCCGGGAACGCCGAAATATGGGCCTCGCAGGGCCAGGCGCGTCGTGCGGGCTTTGCGGCCATCACCTGTTTCAGCCTAATCCGGTAGCTGCTGAACAACCTCGACGATGTCGCGCGTGCGTGTTGCCCGCCCGCCCCATTTGGCATCAAATTCGTTGCCCGGCGATTGAATGGCAGCGTTCGCCGACTCCATGTTCGAGAACTCATAGAAGGCAGTGTGCTTCGAGGGATCGGTCCGGCTCCAGGTGCGCCACGCCCGACGTGCACCAAATGCGCGCACTGCCTCTGGCATATGGCGATCATACCACTCGTCGAAGGGCGCTCGGTCCACCTCATTCGGAACATCCGCATGCACTATCAGCAGCACGTGAGTGGACATTTCGGCCTCATTTCCCGGATCGCATACGACGTGACGCGCTGCGAAAAGCATACAGGAATTCGGCGCGGTTCACACCACGGCGCAAATCGTCCGCCGGTTTGCGGGGCGCAGCTGGTGGCATCTGTTACACGGATTTCCTGCTCCCCGGAGGCAGGGCCGGATGATGGGGCAGTTTGGCGCGAAGCGAGAGCCCTCAGATCATCTCCAACGACCGCTTGCGCTTCGGCGGCGGAAAGGCGCGGTCGAGGTTGGCGAGGTCTTCCGCCGTCAGGTGGATGTCCATCGCGTCGCGGTTTTCGCGGGCGCGGTCGGCCGAGCCGGTCTTGGGGATCGAGATCACCCCGGGGCGGGTGTTGAGGAAGGCGAGGGCGATCTGGGATGGCGTCGCCTGGTGCGCCTTGGCGATGTGGATGAGATCCGGGTTGCGCAGCAACCGGCCCTCGTCGAGCGGCGAATAGGCCATGACGGCGATGCCTTGGCTCTGGCACCAGGGCAGCAGATCGAACTCGATGCCACGGCGCGAAAGGTTGTAGAGTACCTGGTTGACGGCGACGTTCCTTCCGTCCGGCACGTCCAGTAGCTCCTCCATATCGTCGACATCGAAATTCGAGACGCCCCAGGCGCCGATCTTGCCTGATTTCTTCAGCGCCTCGAAGGCGGCGACGGTTTCTGAAAGCGGATAGCCGCCACGCCAGTGCAGCAGGTAGAGGTCGATGTGGTCGATGCCGAGATGCTTCAGGCTGCGCTCGCAGGCAGCCTCGGTGCCGATGCGACTGGCATTGGAGGGCAGCACCTTGCTGACGATGAAAGCTTCGTCGCGGCGCCCGCGCACCGCTTCGCCGACCACACGTTCGGAGGCGCCGTTGCCGTACATTTCGGCGGTGTCGATCAGCGTCATGCCGAGATCGAGGCCGAGCTGCAGGCTTTTCACCTCATCGGCCTTGCGCGTTGCGCTGTCGCCCATGCGCCAGGTGCCCTGGCCGAGGACCGGGATCGCGCGGCCGTCGGGGAGTGTCGTCGTCGGGATTGGGTCGTGCATGCTGTTCTCCTCGCGGCCGAAATTGCCCACAGCGGGCGCGCCTTTCAAGATACGTCTCAGACGCTGTAGCACTTTGACGTGTGCCCTGTTGCTATCCGTAAAAGCGGAAACGCTTTCAGGAAATAGGCGGGTAGCGGTCAATCTAGCGCATCCCGCCGGTCTTTCGAGCCATGGCCCGTCATCCGGCAAGCCTCCCGCGCTCCTTCTCCATGCGCTGCAGGATCTCGACGAAGGCGCGCACGCGCGCCGGACGGAAATGGGAGGGCGGATAGACGACATGGATGCCGCCCGAGGGCAGCGACCAGTCGGAAAGCAAGCGCACCAGGCGGCCTTCGGCGATGTCGGTTCGCACCTGATAGTCCGGCAGCACGGCAAGGCCGATGCCGGCCACAGTGCAGCAATGGGCGGAATCGGTGCTGTCGGCGGTCACCAGCGCTCGGCCGACGACCATCGCCGCTTCGCCGGCAGTGTCGGTGAAGGTCCAGTCGAGCGGCGCTTTCAGCGCGCCGTTGGCGATCCAGTCTGCGTCGGTGAGTTGCTCAGGGCAGGTTATGACACCAAGCCTTGCTACGTAGGCGGGCGAGGCGACGAGGTGCTGCTGAAATGTGCCTATGCGCCTTGCCCGCTCGCTGGAGTCGGTGAGCCAGCCGGCGCGGATGGCGAGATCGAGGCGCTTCTCGATCATATCGAGCACCGTGTCGTTGAAGCTCAGCTCTACCCGCATGGCGGGATAGGCCGCGAGATAGGCGGCGACGGCGTTGGTCACGACCTTGGCGCCATAGTCGAGCGGCGCCGTCAGTGTCAGCGTGCCGCTCGGGATCTCGGTTTCGGCGGAGACCGCACCGACGGCTTCGTCGGCGTCGCGCAGGATCAGTGCGCAGCGCTCGTAGAAGCGTTGGCCGGTGGCCGTCGGGCTCAGCCGCCGGGTGGTGCGCACGAGCAGGGTCGTGCCGAGCTCCTTTTCGAGCTGGGCGACCTGATGGCTAACGGCGGCCTTGGCAAGGCCCAGTCGTTCGGCTGCGGCCGTAAACGAACCGCTTTCGACCACGGCAACGAAATGCGAAAGTCGATTTAGATTTACAGTCATCCGAAGTTCTTCACGATTGTCTGAAAATTTCCGACAGTCTGTTCGGGTTGCCCGGCTTTTTCAAGAGCGCGCATGTCGTCATCCTGCCGGGCAAGATTAAAGCCCAAGGAGATCCCATGCAGATCCAGTTGACCCGGCGGACCGCGCTCAAGACAGTGGCGGCGGCCGGCGCCGCCATCCTCATTCAGCCGATCGGCAGCAACCTTGCCAGGGCGGCCTCGAAACTCGAATGGCGCTATTTCCAGGCGTATGATGCCGGCTTCAACCGCACCCCCGTCCTCCTGACCGGCAAGAGCGAAGCGATCCTGATCGATGGCGGCTTCACGCTCTCCGACGGGCGTGCCGTCGCCGAGGCGATCAAGGCGACGGGCAAGCGGCTGACGACCATCTACGTCAGCTGCAACGACCCGGATTTCTATTTCAGCCTCAAGCCGATCGTCGAAGCCTTTCCGGATGCGACGGTCATCGCCGCTTCGGCAACCGTCGAGGCGATCAAGGCCAATGTTCAGGGCAAGCTTGAAACCTGGGGGCCGCAGCTGAAGGACAACGGCCCGCAGACACTCGCCGATGTGGTGATGCCGACGCCGGACGACAGCACGTCGTTAACGCTCGAAGGCAGCACGATCGAGATCGTCACGGTCGAGGGGATGAAGGACCGGCGCTATTTCTTCGTGCCGGACCTGAACGCGATCTTCGGCGGCGTGCTCGTCTATTCCGGATCGCATGTCTGGGTGGCCGACGAGGCGACGGTGGAAGGGCGGCAGAAGTGGATCGAGGCGCTCGATGCCATGGCGGCGCGCAAGCCCGCGGTCGTCGTGCCGGCACACAAGAGTGCGGGCGGGCCGGAAGGCGTCGAGGCCGTCCGCTTCACCCGCGACTATCTCGCAGCCTTCAACGAAGCGGCGGCCGCCGCCAAGGATAGCGCCGAGCTGATCGCGGCGATGACCAGGCGCTATCCGGATCTCGCAGGCGTCTCGACGCTCGAACTCGGTGCCAAGGTCGCCAAGGGCGAGATGAAGTGGGGCTGAGGTCAGCCATCTTGCCACGATGACTGCAACGGCGTGCCCGACGCCACGCCGCGCGTTCTCCTTCCCGTGGAGGCCGGAAGGAGTGATCAACTTGTCACCGTGACAAGTTGGTTGCTGGTGCCGGTCAATAGGTCAATTATGTTGACCCAATTAGACCGGAGGAAACCATGCAGGCCGATACGCTGCTGGCGCTGTTTTTGTTTGCATTCACCACCTCGATCACACCGGGGCCGAACAACATGATGCTCTTTGCATCGGGCGTGAACTTCGGCTTCGTGCGCACCGTTCCGCACATGCTGGGCATCGGTGCCGGCTTCTTCCTGCTCTTGATCGCCGTCGGCTTCGGCCTCGGCGCGCTGCTCCATTCCGTGCCGTTGCTCTACACGGCTTTGAAGTTCGCGGGCGGGGCCTATCTCGTCTGGATCGCCTGGAAGATCGGCACCTCGCGATCGCTTTCCGAAGGCAAGGCCGGTGCCGAGCCGATGAGCTTCCTTGCCGCCGCCGCCTTCCAGTGGGTCAATCCGAAGGCCTGGGTCATGGCGGTTTCGGCGATGGCGACCTATACCAGCAGCGAGATCTACCTGTTCAGCGTCCTGGTCGTCGGCCTCGTCTTCGCGCTCGTCAACGTGCCGAGCGTTTCCACCTGGGCGGGCTTCGGCTCGGCGCTGCGCCAATGGCTGTCTGAGCCGTCGCGGCTGAAATGGTTCAACATCACCATGGCGGTGCTGCTCGTCGTCAGCCTCTGGCCGATGCTAAAATAGTGCGAGCTGCGGCTTCACCAGCATCAGCCAGAAGATGCCGGTGACGGCAAAGAAGGCGGGGAAGCCGCAGGCAAACCAGATGGCATAGAGCCGGTCGAACTCCGGTGGCAGCGGCGCACCGTTTGCCGTTGCAAGCCGAGCGAGATCGCGCAGCCGCAGCTGGATCCACACCACCGGCAGCCAGAAGAGACCGGTCACCACATAGAGGATCAGCGACAGCGTGATCCATCCCTCGGTCAACGACCAGCCGATGCTTTGCGCCAGCAGATAACCGGTGATCGGCTGGATCACCACGGCGGTCGCGGTGAAGACCGTGTCGGCAATCACCACAGTGCCGGCGACATGGGCGATCAGCCGGGCATCGCGCGTGCGCCTGGCCATCACCATGAAGAAGGCGATGCCGGCGCCGGTTCCGAGGAGCACGGCGGCACCGATCACATGGGCAAGGCGCAGCAGATCTTCGAGCGGCATCAGCGTTCATCCAGAATAGCCAGCGTCGCCAGCGTGAGAAGGAGCGACGGCAGCACCTTGACGAGCGGCCCGAGCGGATCAGCCCAGAGCTCGGGTTCGACCAGGGTGGCGGAGGCGAGATAGGCCACCGTCAAGCCAAGCATGCCGACAAGCACGCGTCTTGCCCACGGGCGCACGAGCACGGCGATGCCGAGCGCGATATCGGCAATGCAGGTTGCAAGCGTCAGCGTGGTTGCAGGGGCATGGCCAAGAAACCGCAGGAAATGTTGGCGGGCAGCGTCGAGGTCGAACAGCGGGATCAGGCCCGAAAGCAGCCAGAAGAGCGAGAGCCCCACGATCATCAGCGGCTTCAACAGATAGAGGCGGGCAAACCAGAGGTCTTGCACGCCCGATGGATTGGCGGCGAGGCTCTGGCGCGCCGAAAGAAGCGGAACCTTGGCGTGAGCGCCACCCTTGGCCGAGACGCCGCCGGCCATGACCGAGAGCGCGGTGGAGCGCAGCGGCGAGCGCCAGCCGAGCCGCCCGGCGAGATCGGCAAGGAGGCCGACAGGGGCCGCAAGCGCCGGCGGCAGGGAAATGGTCCGTGCCGCCCGAAGGCCGAGCCATTGCCGGTGCAGCGCCACGAGTTCGGCGAGCGTCGGCGGTTCCCCATGGCCGAGCACGAAATCGCTGCCTTCGGGCATCAGGCCGGCGACGGCGGCGCTGACGGCCTCGGCCACGTCGCTCAGGGCCACGGTCTCGACGCGGGCCTGCGCATGGACGAGCGGCGTGACGAAGGGCAGGGCCGCGAGCGCGCGCAGAAGGGCGGTGCCGCCATGGGCGTTGCGGCCAAGCACCAGCATCGGCCGCAGGATGACATGCGGTATGCCGCTTGCCGCCAGCGCCTCGTCAGCGCGAAACTTGGTGGCGAGGAAGGCGCTGTCGCTGCCGGCGCTGCCGCGGGGGGCGGAGATCTGGACGATGCGGACGGGAGAGCCCTTCGCTGCCGCATAGAGCGTCAGCATCGCCGTCTCTTGCGTTGCGGCAACATCATCGGCAAGACCATCCTGCAGCGCACCGGCGCAATTGACGATGACGTCATGGCTCTCGATGAGCGGCCGCCAGTCGCCGGCGTCACGCATGTGCGCGAGGTCGGCGGCAAGCCATTGCGCCTCCGGCCGCTTCAGCCGGGCGCGGGTCACATTGCGGCCAAGCCCGGTCACCTTGTGTCCGTCGCTTGCCAGTCGATCGAGGAGGGCCGAGCCGATGAAGCCGGTGGCGCCGAGAATCAGAACCTTCATCGTGCTAGAATAGAGGAGGCGGTTGCGTGCGGCAGTACCGCGTGTCGTCAAAGTTTAGTGGGCGGGCGGCCACGCCAGATTCCGAAATGCGAACCAGACTTGTTACCGTGACAATTGCGGGTACCCGCAGGCGTTGAAATCGATTTCGAATCCGGGGTTTATGCGCTACGACTTTATGAGGAGGCAGCGCCATCTTTGTGCCTGTGATGGCACGGCGTTGTGAGGAGCCAGGCAATGTCCGAACACGATCACGGCCACGACCACCACGATCACGACCATCATCACCACGACAACCATTTCACCGACATGGAAGCGCGGGTGAAGGCGCTGGAAACGGTGCTGACGGAGAAGGGGTTGATCGACCCGGCGGCGATCGATGCGATTGTCGAGACCTATGAGACGAAGGTGGGGCCACGCAACGGGGCACGCGTCGTGGCGAAGGCCTGGGCGGATCCGGATTTCGCCGAACGGCTGAAGCGCGATGCGACGGAGGCGATTGCCAGCCTCGGCTTCACCGGCCGCCAGGGCGAGCACATGCGCGCCGTGTTCAACACCGCTGATACCCACAACCTCGTCGTCTGCACGCTCTGTTCCTGCTATCCTTGGTCCGTGCTCGGGCTGCCGCCGGTCTGGTACAAGGCGCCGCCCTATCGCTCGCGCGCCGTCATCGATCCGCGCGGGGTGCTCCAGGAATTCGGCGTGACCTTGCCGGAAGCGACGCGCATCCGCGTCTGGGATTCGACAGCGGAGCTGCGCTATCTCGTCGTGCCGGAACGGCCGGCCGATACGGACGGGTTCAGCGAGGAAGAACTTGCCGCGCTGGTGACGCGTGACGCGATGATCGGCACGGGCCTGGCGCTTTCCGCGGAGGCGCTTCGATGAACGGTCCCCACGATCTCGGCGGTGCGCATGGCCTCGGCCCGGTGGCGCCGGAAAAGAATGAGCCCTATTTCCATGCCGAATGGGAAAAGCGGGCGCTCGGCGTCACGCTCTCCTGTGGTGCCTTCGGCGCCTGGACGATCGACGAAAGCCGGCATGCGCGCGAAAACCTGCCGCCGGCGACGTATCTTTCGGCGAGCTATTACGAGATCTGGACCCGCGCGCTGGAAACGCTGTTGAAGCGCCACGGCTTCGTGAGCCAGGCCGAACTCGATGGCGGCCACAGGCTGGAGCAGGGCGCGGCGCCCAAGCGGGTGCTGAAGGCCGACATGGTCGCCGGCGTGCTCGCCAAGGGCGGCCCCTGCGATCGGCCGGTGGAAGGGCACCCGCGCTTTGCCGTCGGCGACCAGGTGAAGACGAAGAACTTCAATCCGGAAACGCACACGCGCCTGCCGCGCTACGCCCGGGCCAAGCACGGACGGGTGGAGGCGGTGCAGGGCTTTTTCGTCTTCCCCGACGATAACGCCCATGGCCGCGGCGAGAATCCGCAATGGGTCTATACCGTCGTCTTCGACGGGCCCGAGATCTGGGGTGAGGGCGCCGACCCAACGCTGACGGTCTCGATCGATGCCTGGGAGAGCTACCTTGAACACGTGTAAGGTGACGTCACCGCTCGTCGCCTCGGCCGAGCTGCCGAAATCGCCGGAGGGCGACCCTGTCTTTGCCGAGCCCTGGCAGGCGGCCGCATTTGCCATGACCGTGCGTCTGCACGAAAAGGGCGTCTTTTCCTGGCCGGAATGGGCCGAGGCGCTCTCGGCCGAGCTCTACAAGCCCGGCCGCAAGGCCGATGCCAGCGACTATTACGATTGCTGGGTGGCGGCCCTCTCGCGCCTCGTCACCGAGCTCTCGATCGCCTCCGGCCGCGAGCTCGAGCACCTGACCGAGAGCTGGCAGCGCGCGGCGGAGGCCACGCCGCATGGGCAGCCGATCGTGCTTGCCAACGATCCCGAGCGGGCCTGATTTCAAAGGCGCCGATCCGCTGGACCTGGCAAGTTGATCGCAGACCGTTTTTAACGTAGAGGCTGCTAATCTTAACGATCTGGAGCTCGTCGTGGGCGATACGCAATATCCTTTTCCCTCCATGGAGGCGGCGGCGGAGATGTTCAGGAGAACACCGCTCGAACGCCTCAGCACATGGCTGGAAACGAAAAGGATGGCCCGGCGCGAGAGGAAAAAGAAGCGCCGGCACGAATTGAAGTGCTTGAACGCGCGGGGGCCGGCGACCTTGTCGGCCGACGATATCCCGCTGATGTTCATTACCCACAACGACCTCAAGCTGATGCCGTCGTTCCTGGCGCATTACCGCAAGCTCGGGGTGACGCGCTTCATCTGCATCGATGACGTCTCGGCCGACGGCACGCGCGAATATCTGGTGTCGCAGCCGGACGTCGACGTCTGGTCGTCCACCGTCCGGTTCAAGGAGGCAAGGCGCGGACGCGAATGGCGGGAAACGCTGTTCGAGCGCTATGGCACCGGCCGGTGGTACGTCAATGTCGATTCCGACGAGTATCTCGTCTATGACGGCTATGAGGAACGCGGACTGAAGTGGCTCATTCCGGCGCTGGAGCGCATGGGCGCCCGCCGCATGCTCGCCCCCATGCTCGACATGTACCCGGTCGATCTCGAGCGCGCCGATGTCGAGAATCTGAAGCAGCAGGCGCCCTGGGAGATTGCCGATCACTTCGACTCCACCGGCTACACCATGCACGCGATGAAGCGGGCGTTCAGCGTCAAGGGCGGGCCGCGCCACCGCAAGTTCGGCACGGACCTGGAGATGGTCAAATACCCGCTGATGTTCTGGGACGGCGAATGCTGCTTCGGCCCCAGCATCCATCAACCCTTGCCCTATGACCGGAATTTTCCGGCCGCCATGGGCGTGCTGCTGCATTTCAAGTTCTTTGCCGATTATGCTGAGGTTGTCGATGCGGCGGCCGCAGGCGGGCAGTATTTCAATACGTCTGCCGTCTATGTGACGATCAAGGAGAGCATCGCAAGCGCCGGCGGCCTGCAGTTGACGTCGGATGTCTCGGTGCGCTTCACCGGATCGAAGCAATTGCTGGATCTCGGATTTATAACGCGGCTTGAGCGCGCCTGAGGCGCTGCTCGGCAAATGGTTTGGAGTGAGAATGGAGAAGGCGAAACTCGTCGTTCTGTTTCCGGTCTTCAATGGTGCGAAGACGCTGGAAAAATGCCTGCAGTGCATTGCGGACCAGGATTTCAGGGATTTCCGCGCCATCATCGTCGAAAACAAGTCGACCGATGGCTCGCTGGAAATCGCCAGGGCCTTCGCGGCGAAGGATCCTCGTTTCGAGGTGATCGAGAACGAGGTGCATCTGAAGGCTGACGAGAACTTCCTCAAGTGCTTCCGCCTCGGTACCGAGCTTGGCGAATATTTCTGCCTCAGGGCTTGCGACGACTTTTCGACGCTCGACTACCTGTCGCGCCTCGTCGCCGCGCTGGACGCGGACAAGACCAAGCTGCTCGGGGTCTCTGACGTCCGGCGGTTCAACGACGGCAAGGGCCGCCTTGCCAGCCCCAATCGCGACGTCTTCAATTTTGCCCAGCGCGTGCGGGACGGGAAGCTCCCGCGCAATCTGAGCTATCCGTCCGAATGGGTGTACGGCATCTATCGCTCGCAAGGCAGCCTGGAGATCCTGCTCCGGCGCTATGCGGAGTTCAGCTACCCCTGGACCGGCGCCTCCTATATCGTCACGGAGTTCGTGGTGCGCGATCTCGTTGCCTATGTGGAAGGCCCCGAATTTCACTTCATCGAGGGCTCAGGGTCGGTGCAGCGCTATGGTGCAAAGACCTTCCGGGAAAAGTTCTCGCAGCGCTGGGAGTATACGGTCGGCTGCTACCGGCTGAAGGACAAGCTGCCGCCGATGTCGCCGTGGACGAAGTTCCTGCTGTTCCGCATGTTCTGGAACGACGCGCGTCGCAAGACCCGCTACAAGCTGCTCGGCTTTTTCTGAGCGGGCCGGAACGCGCCTGAGGCGGCACGCCGCCGTCTTAGCTTCCTGTCGCCTCGTTCTTGTCGAACTGACGGTAGCATTCGTCAGCCACCTGCTGCAGCAGATTGCGCGGCACCTCGCCGGTGACGGCGTAGCCGATCGGGCCGTCGATCCAGTAGAAGGTTTCGACGCCTTCGGAGCTGTCGATGCGGAAACTGGTTTCGCGGTTGTCGTCGTTGCGGCCGAGAAGAACGGTCAGCCTGCGCCCGGTGCCATCCTCATACATGAACATCGCGCCCGCCTTGCCGTTGACCGGCAGCAGCCGGCCGCCGACCAGCGAGAAGCCGAGCGAGGAGAGGTCGGGGATCGTCAGCGGATGGTCGAGGCGTTTTCCGAGCCAGGTGGCAAGATGGCTCTGATCGTCGGCGCCGACTTCGACGGCGTGGCGTACTTCGCTGGCATAGACCAGGAAGGCCGATTGCGCCTGTCGCGGCAGGCTGTCGGCGGTCTCGACCGATCGGTCGGCGCCATCAGCGGAAATCAGGGACGGCGCGTAGAGGCCGGTAAGCCCGCCGGCGGCAAAGAGGGCGAGACCGGCGGCGATGGCGCGCAGACGGCCGGCGGCGGATCGGGTGTCCTTGCTCGGAAGCGCCTGCGAAGGGTCGTTGCTGCTGCTTGAAAGCAAGGCGCGGTCGCGTGCGTCGCTGCGGGCGTAACCGCCGAAGAGCGAACGAAGGTCTACCGCCTGCGCCTGCCATTGCCGGACTTCTTCGGCGCGAGTGGGGTTGCGCTCCAGCCATTGCTCGATCCGTTCGCGTTCCTGTGGGGTCGCGAACCCGTCGACATAGGCGTGCAGGTCGTCTTCGGAGACGGTGTTGAGATCTTCCGTCATTTCGGTCTCCGCATGCTGATCACATTGTCGTCCTTCATGGCTTCGGCAAGCTGGCGTCGGGCGCGTGACAGCCGCGACATCACGGTGCCGATCGGAATGGCCATCATTTCGGCCACGTCCTGGTAGCGGTATCCTTCGATCACCACGAGCATCAGCACTGAACGGTTATCCGAGGAAAGGCCGTTCAGCGCCCGTTCGAGCCTGGAGCGTTCGAGCGGATCGCTTTCGCGGTTCTCCGCCTCCAGCCCCAGATCTTCATCCAGTGCGACCTGCGGGTGCATGGCAAGGTAGCGGTGCCGGTTGCGCCCGAGATTGGTCATGATGGTGAAGGCCCAGGCGCGCAGGTTGACGCCGCGCCACTGCGCGCGGCGCGCCAGCACCTTCTCCACGCAGTCCTGCAGCAGGTCCTCGCCATCCGGGTCCGAGCGCACGAGGCTGCGCGCATAGCGCCTCAGCGCCGGCACCAGGGCCAGCACATCCTCCTCGAACCGGTCGGATGCGGGGCCGTCGGCCCCCGCATCCGCATTTCCGCCGTTACGGCTTGGCGACATTCCATTCGCCCTTCTTCATGCCGTCACCGGCAATGTCACCCATCTTCTTGTCCTTGACGAAGAAATAGAGCGGCATTCCATCCTTGGCCCATTGCTTCTTGCCGTCCTTGCGCTCGACGAGCGTATAGGCGCCGTCCGCCTTGGCGCTGGCTTCCGCCAGGAACGGCGGCCAGTTCTTGGCGCAGGCGTCGTAGCAACTGGACTTGCCACCATGGTCGTCCTTGTAGGTATAGAGCGTCATGCCGTTTTCGTCGGCCAGCACCTTGCCTTTGGCCGATTCAACTTCCTTGACCGGCGGCGCGGCAAAGACCGTGACAGTGGCGGCAAGCAGCATGGCGATCGTCAGTGGAAACGTTCTCATGGCAATTGTCCTTCCTCAAGATGATTTTCCTATCCGGAAACGGCCGAATGCCTCCTCGTTCCGCTTCCGTGAGAGCCGCATGGTGCAGATCCAGCCGTAAGACACGGTGCGTGGCGGATTTATTCCCGGAGAACTGGTGAAAAGGCGAGAGGAGGGGAATGCTGCCGGAAAACCACGATCGGCGGCGGTGCCCCCGGTGTTTCAAACCCAGGAGGGGCGTGCAAGCCCCAATCGGCGCGCCTCAGGCGCGATCGGCGACGAAGCGGGCAAGCGCCGGGCCGATCATGGTAATGATCAGCAGGCGGGCGGTCTGCAGCGCCATGACGAAGGACAGATCGACGTTGCTGGAAGCGGCAATGACCGCGATCGAGTCCAATCCGCCGGGGCTGGTGGCGAGATAGGCGGTGAGCGGATCGATGCCGACGACCTTGATCAGGAGTAGGGCGAGAAGCCCGGAAAAGGAGATCAGCACGATGATCGAGATGACCGTCGGCACCAGAGCGCGGCGCGCGTGGACGAGGATCTGCCGGGTGAAGCCGAGGCCGATGTTCCAGCCGAGCAGGGCATAACAGAGGCCCAGCAGCCACTGCGGCAGCACCGTGGTCATCACGCCGCTGACGTTCAGCGCCGCGCCGATGAGGAAGGGCAGCAGGAAGGCGCCGGCGGGCACGCGCAGGAAGCGGCCGGCCAGTGCTGCCCCCAGCCCGACGGCGATGGTTTCAAGGAAAGGCAGACCCGCGACCGGCGCGAACCAATGGGTGGTCTGTTCGGCCTCGGTGCTGGTGACCCACATATGCGCCACCACGGTCGCGGTGCTGGCGACGAAGACGACGCGCAGATATTGCATGAAGGCGACGAGGCGGGCATCGGCGCCATAGGCATCCGCCATCAGGAGCATGGTCGAGGCGGCACCCGCCGAAGAGCCCCAGATCGCGGTCGTGCCCGGCAGGATGCGCATGCGGGTGATCACCCAGCCGCACAGCGTGCTGACGGCGATGACCGACAGGACGACGGCGAGGAACAGCGGCCAGTTGCCGGAGAAGGTGACGAGCATGCCCGGGGTCACAGCGCCGGCGATCATCATCGCCAGGATGAACTGCACGCAGAAGAAGAGCTGGCGCGGCAGGCGGATCGTGCCGCCGTTGAGAC
The DNA here is from genome assembly GCF_016652895.1 of Ensifer sp. SSB1. Classification (NCBI taxonomy): domain Bacteria; kingdom Pseudomonadati; phylum Pseudomonadota; class Alphaproteobacteria; order Hyphomicrobiales; family Rhizobiaceae; genus Ensifer; species Ensifer sp. SSB1. The sequence continues at coordinate 5,152 of NZ_JAEPRP010000095.1, read as the reverse complement.
CGACGAGAACGGCTGCGAGCATCGGCCCCATCAAGAGGCCGGCGGGAATGCCGATGAATTCGAAGCAGGTGGCAAAGACGAGGGACACGACCGAGAGCAGGCACCATTGCAGCCACGGCGCCAGCCGTCCGATGCCGACCTTTTCCGGAGAGGCGGCGGCTTTGGGCTTGTCGGTCGTCACAGGCATTCTCCGGCGTGGCCCCGAAAGGCGGGAGCGGCCATCGGTGGCCGGCCTCAGCGGGCTTCGAGCAATGGTGATCACGACAGCGCCACGCTAAAGCGGCGGGATCGCGGCGCCATCACGCCTTGCTCGTTAGCAACAATGCGGCGTTGCATTCAAGGGGCAAGGCAAGAAAGTGCCACAGCGATCGTCGGCCGCAAGTGGGGGTGGCGATGCTGCTGCTCCAGCTGCAGAGGCTCGTGGCCGCGTAGCGAAGCCCGGTGATGAGAAAAAAACGTGAACAAAGGATCTTCGGCGTGAGCGAGGCGATAACTGCAATTACGCGGAAAACCATTGATTTCACGCGGAAAAATCCCACGAGAACGGGAGACATCCTCAAAACCGCCGCCAGGTGGCCTGGATGGCCGACAAATCCGGGCTTGCTTGTGCCGCCCGAATCCTGACACTCAGCCTCATGCAATTTGCACCGCAACAGGATGAGGCCCTCAAGGCCGTTTCGCAGTGGCTGAAAGAGGGCCGCTCGCCGCTGTTCCGGCTGTTCGGCTATGCCGGCACCGGCAAGACGACGCTTGCGCGCTATTTCGCCGAGCATGTCGACGGCGAGGTGCTGTTTGCCGCCTTCACCGGCAAGGCCGCGCAGGTGCTGCGCTCCAAGGGCGCCAGCAACGCCAAGACCATTCATTCGCTGATCTATCGTCCGCGCGGCGAAGAGGAGGTTTCCGACGAGGAGACCGGCAAGACCTCGATCGCGCCGATGTTTTCGATCAACCGCCAGAGCCCGGTTGCCAAGGCGGCGCTGATCATCGTCGATGAATGCTCGATGGTGGACGAGGCACTCGGCAAGGACCTGATGAGCTTCGGCACGCCGATCCTGGTGCTCGGCGACCCCGGCCAGTTGCCGCCGGTTTCGGGCGGCGGCTACTTCACCAATCAGGATCCGGACTACCTGCTGACGGACATTCACCGCCAGGCGCGCGACAATCCGATCATCCAGCTCGCCATGCAGGTGCGCGAAGGCAAGGAGATCATGCATGGCGACTACGGCACCACGCATGTGATCGGTCGCGGCCAGGTCAACCAGGAACTGGTGCTCGAAGCCGACCAGGTGCTGGTCGGCACCAACAAGACCCGCCGGCGCTACAACCAGCGTCTGCGCGAGCTCAAGGGCTTCACCAGCGACTACCCGCAATCCGGCGACAAGCTCGTCTGCCTCAGGAACGACCCGGCCAAGGGCCTGCTCAACGGCTCGCTGTGGCAGGTGATGAGTTCCTCGAAGGAGACGGTGAAGCCGGGCATCAACCTGATGATCCGCCCGGAAGACGACGACATGGACCGGGGGGCTGCCAAGATCAAGCTGTTGAAGGCCGCCTTCGAGGATGTCGAGGGGGAGATCCCCTGGACGACGCGCAAGCGCTACGACGAGTTCGACTACGGCTATGCGCTGACGGTGCACAAGGCGCAGGGCTCGCAGTGGAACAATGTCGTGCTGTTCGACGAAAGCTGGGCCTTCCGCGATACGCGCGAGCGCTGGCTCTATACCGCGATCACCCGCGCGGCGGAGCGGCTGACCATCGTTCGCTGACGGCTGTTACGGGGAAGGGCTGCTTCAGCGTTTGGTCGCCATCCACAACACGTGGCGGGCACCGCCACGTTTGCCGTTGGCGCGCACATTCACCTCGTCCGTGGCAAAGCCGACTTCGCGCAGACGGCGGGTGAAGGCGCTGTCGGGCGCGGACGACCAGACCGAAAGCACGCCATTCGGGCGCAGCGCGGCCTGGGCGGCGCGAAGGCCGGTATGGCTGTAGAGGCTGTCGTTGGAGGCGCGCGTCAGGCCGTCCGGGCCGTTGTCGACATCGAGCAGGATGGCATCGTAGGCAGCCTTCTTCGAGCGGATCAGGGCGCCGACATCGCCGATATGGATATCGACCCGGGGATCGTCGAGCGTGCCCTTGTGGAGTTCGGCCATCGGCCCACGTGCCCAGTCGACCACGGCCGGCACGAGTTCGGCGACGGTCACCCGGGCATCATCCGGCAGCACGCCGAGGGCTGCCCTGAGCGTGAACCCCATGCCGAGCCCGCCGATCAGCATGCTCATGTTTTTCCGGCCGGCGATCCGTTCGTAGGCGAGCGTCGCCAGCGCCTCTTCCGAACCGCTCAGCCGGCTGTTCATCAGTTCGGTCGAACCGAGCATGATCGAAAATTCCTGGCCGCGCTGCTTCAGGCGCAACTCGTCTCCGTCACCGGGAATGGTTGCGCGGTCTAGCTGGATCCAGGGAAGCATCGGGATATCTCACTTGTGTCGTTTCAGCGCCTCGTAACATGAGCGTGCCGTTGAAGACATCCCATTGTGGCCGTTCCCGAGAGAATCGCGACCCAACCGGCCGCGCGACCGGCCACCAGGAGGAACCTTGGCCGGCCTGCGAACCGCGCTGCGGCGCGGTGCCACGACGCGGTTGGGCGAGGCGTCGACCGCTGAAAGCCGCTTCGGCTACTCCGCCGAGATCATGCCGGCGATCACGGCCTTGGCGATTGCCTGGAAGCGGTTGTTGGCGCCGAACTTGCGGATGATGCCGGCTTCGAGCGTGAGGGCGGCCGCGACATCCATCTCCATCAGGCGGGCGATGCGCGGGGCCGGATAGCCTTCGGCCATGAAGGTCAGGCATTCGCTCTCGATCGGAGACAGGTGGACATGATCATCATCGTCCGCCTCGGGGCCGCTGCCATCGCCGCTTTCGAGCAATTCGGTGATGCGCTGCATCTGGCGGCGAAGGTTCGCCTGCTGGGCCGCCAGTTCCCGGCGTCGCGCCAGGAGCGCCTCGCGAAACAACCGGTCGGCGTCCGCCTGATCCTCGGTCGCGGCAAGGCCGGTCAAAAGCTCCAGGATGGCGGCGATCGGCATGTCGATCTCACGACAGGCGTTGATGACGGCCATGCGGCGGATGTGTTCTTCGTTATAGATGCGCATCGGGCCCATACGGGCGGCGGTCAGAAGTCCCTTCTCCTCGTAAAAGTGCAGGGTGCGATGGGTGACGCCGAAGGCATCGGCCATGTCGGCAATCGCCAGCGGCGTCGTCGGGTCGTGGTGGGGAAGGGGAAGAATGGGCAGGAAGCCGCCGCGGTCAGGCGCGGCCAGCATGCCTTCGTATTTCCAGTGATCTCGCGGCATATCGATTGTCCCCGGTCTACAGGCCGCGCCTATCCAGCGCGTTGTCTCTGTAACGTTTGATTTTCCGCATATTTTGCCTGGATCGAGACCGACCCAGGGAGGCGCAGTCCACGTCCGGAAGCGGCGGCAATCACCGGGTTTCTCATAGGTGCGGATCCTTGTCCGCGTGCTGAGCCACTCGTTGACCGACAACGACAGTGCCTGCTGCTCGGCTGGGGCATCCCGCGTGGACGACGCGGCGTTACTCTGGACTTCGATGCTTGCCTGACGAGCAACCAGGCATCCATTCCCAACGCATGCGTGCACCGTATACGCGAATCGAATACATGACCAGTCTTTAATATTGTAGGCTGACGACCGCTCCCCGAATGGCCGAACCGTGGCCGTTGCCCGTCGTCGATGATCCGGAAAACATGCATCAATTCATGGTGTTACGGTGAAAATGCCGCGTCCTCGAAGACGCGGCCCGCGGGCTGACAAGGTCAGTGCCCGATTACCTTGAGCGGACTGTTGGAGCTCAGGATGAACAGCGGCTCGTCTCCGCGCAGCGGCGACAGTTGCTGCTGGCAGGACCAGGCCGCCTCGAAGGCATCACGCGTCAGGTGCTTGCGATAGCGCTGGGTGGCGGCCATGCAGCCCATCAGCGGACTTTCGATCTGCTCCTGGCGGGCGTGCTGGTAGATCTCGCCGTCGAGCGAAAACAGTTCCGACGCCAGCGACATGCTTTCGTAAAGCAGGTCCGGCTCCGATTCCAGCCGCTTCCAGGTGATGAAATCCTGACGCAGGGGCACGTTCTCGCCATCATGAGAGAGAGTGACGCGGATACCCTGTGCCGGCGCATCGTACCAGGTCACCTGCACGGTGAAGGAGAGGGCGGAATTTCGCGATACGGGGCGACCGGTGTCGCCATCGGTGGCGCGGGCCAGCGTCTTGTGGCGCTGGGCCGCAAGGCGAAGCGCCGTGGCAAAAGACTTGGCATCGTCATTTTCGGCGCCGGCTATCGTCACCTGCACCGAGGGCAGTACCCGCTCGGTCGCGTGGCGCGCGTTGAAGAGCTTTGCCTGCGCGTCGATGTCCAGCGTCATTTCCTGCGAGGGCATGGGCGCGAAAAGGAGGAGCGGCAGCACGGTCAGCACCGAAAGCGGCGAGGAGAACGGCGCCGGCGGCCAGGCGGGCCGGTGCCCGGCGAAGCGTCGCTTCGTCGGCTTCGGCTGTCGGGGCGACGCGGCGGCCTGATGCTCTTCCTCGTTGCGGGCGCGCTGGTACTCCGGAACATAGGTGCACTTGGGAATGGCGATCAGCCATTCGTCATCGGCCCCGTCGCCCTCGAAGAAGGCCTTGAGCAGCTTGCGCAGTTTACCGGCGTGCACGCGCACCAGCGGGTCGCTGTCGGCGTTGAAAGCCTGGGGGCGGTCGAAGACGTCGATCGCGATCGAGTATCCCTTGAGCTGATGGCCTTCGCCGGCCATCTCCTTCTCAACCACATAGGCGAGGAAGGCTCTGAGACGTTCTGAGCGCGCGAAAGCCTTGCTTTCGAGGATACGGCGGAGCGCCCGCCGAATCGTCTCGTCGCAGGGTCTTTCGACCGTCATCATCGGTTCTTGCTCCAGGGTCATATGAATTAAAATCTATGAAATGCGATCGCGGCACGGGCTGGGCCATTCGATCTGATTCGGAAAGTTAAGCCCAAAAAAGGTGGTTGTCAGGGGTAGTAGACGCCAAGTTTGAGTTTTTTCTGAAATAAACCTGAAAATTGCGCCTGTTCGTCCTGTGGCAGATGGTAGCGGAAGCCCACACGGCCATTT
>NZ_JAEPRP010000371.1:0-1192 GCF_016652895.1 Ensifer sp. SSB1 | reverse complement strand
GGCGCGGTGCTCTTCTATCATCCGCAGCCTCAGAACAACTTCCTGCGCGACCGCGTGCCGCGCTATCGCCTCTTCAACAGCCTCGGCGTCATCCTCGACGACGCGATCGTCGCCGCGGTGCTGATCTGCGGCGGCGTGCTGCAGGACTGTCCCGATCTCAAGGTCTGCATCGCCCACGGCGGCGGCCCGCTGTGCTACGCGATGGGCCGCATGGACCGCGAGTGGGAGAGGACGCCGCCCGACCAGCGCTCGACGCCGAAGAAGCCGAGCGAATACCAGCGCCAGCTCTATTACGACACCGTTACCGGCAACGAAGAAGCGCTGCGTTTCCTGCTCGACCGCGTCGGCGCCGACCGCGTCGTGCTCGGCAGCGACTGGCCTTTCGTGCACTTCGAGCCGGGTCCCGCCGGCTGGGTGCAGGCCATGAAATCGGTCTCGCAGGAGGAGAAAGAAAAGATCCTGTCGAAGAACCTCGAGACGCTGCTGGGGTTGTAACCCTCGTACGAAAGGAAGCGACATGCCGAGAGAAACCGGTAGGGCAATGGTGTGGACCGCGATCGACACGCCGCTCGAGCCGCGCGAGTACGCGCTTCCCGAGGTCGAGGACGATGCGATGCTCGTCAGGATCACCATGGCGTGCATCTGCGGCTCCGACCTGCACTCGTACAAAGGCGAATACGTCGGGCGCCTGAAGCCGAGCAAGGAGCGGCCGCTCATCATGGGCCACGAAATGACCGGCCGCATCTACAAGATGGGACGCAACGTCAGCACCGACTACCTCGGGCGGCCGCTGAAAGAAGGCGACCGCGTCATCTACGGCTATTTCAACCCGTGCGGCAAATGCGAGGCGTGCGTCACCGGCACCGCGTCGTGCCCGCACAAGCATCGCTTCAGGAAGACGAGCGAGGAGTTCCCGCACTTTCGCGGCGCCTACGCCGAGTACTATTACCTGAAAGGCGACCAGTGGGTGTTCAAGGTGCCCGACGAGCTGCCGGACGAGAGCGTCGCGCCGGTGAACTGTGCGCTGTCCACGGTCACCTACGGCATGCACCAGGTGCGCATCCCGCTCGAAGGCACCGTGGTCGTGCAGGGCGCCGGCGGTCTGGGCATCAGCACGACCGCCATCGCGCGCGAGATGGGCGCGGCGCGCGTGATCGTCGTCGACAAGGTGACGGACCGCTTGAAACTGAGC
>NZ_JAEPRP010000093.1:0-28037 GCF_016652895.1 Ensifer sp. SSB1 | reverse complement strand
CCATCTCAGTGATCCGTTCTCTCAGCGGGCACGGTCTCTTTCATGCCACCTCCTTTCGGTTCGCGCCATCCGGAGACTGGGCTCTCGCGAATGGCCGATGTGAACCATGCCTGAGCGTGTCACTCCTGATCCTGAGGTCAACGCCTCCTTTCGAGCTAGTTTGCCTTGGCGGGGAGGCCTGGCAGCCCTGTGAGAAGCGTTGCCGAATACGCTATGTGATCGCCTCGGTTTCACCCCTCGACTGAACCGCGCGAAACGCGCTTGACAGCAGCCAGTTGCCCGTATCTTAATCATGCTCTCAGATTGAGCAGATCAATCCCATTCACATGACCTCGATGGTCGACGGGCAGTTTCGCCCCATGATGCCCCCATCTTCGATGGGCACGGCGTCGTGGGGTTTTTGGTTTTTGGCGGATACATGAGCGGCGCGGTAAAGATCGGCATCCTCTATTCGACCACCGGGCCCTACGGGACGATGGGGCGCGACTGCCGCGACGGCGCGGAACTTGCGATCGAGGAGATCGCGGCAAGCCATCCCGGCCGGATCGAGCCTGTTTTCATCGATCCGGAAGCCAATATCGACCGTTATCTCGAAGGCGCCAGATCGCTGCTGCGCGATCACGGCTGCCGCCACATCATTGGCACCATCACCTCGCTCGCCCGCAAGGAAGTCATTCCGCTGGTCGAAAAGCACGACGGCCTGCTCTGGTACATGTGCCCCTATGAGGGCTTCGAGGCCAATGACAACGTCATCTACACGGGCGGCTGCCCGAACCAGCATTTGCTGCCCTTGCTCGACTATCTGCTGCCACGCTTCGGCAACCGGCCCTACCTGATCGGCGCCAACTATGTCTGGGGCTGGGAAATGAACCGCCTGGCGCGCGAACTGGTGGAGGAGGCCGGCGGCGCCGTGCTCGGCGAACGTTACCTGCCACTCGAGGAAACCGCGGTAGAGCGCATCGTTGCCGAAATCGAGCAGCGCCGGCCGAGCTTCATCCTCAACAATCTCGTCGGGCCTTCCAGCTACGCCTTTCATGCGGCGATCCGGGTGCTCGCCGTGCGCGACCCGGGGTTCCGGCCGGAAAATTGCCCAGTCGTCAGCTGCGACCTTCAGGAGTGTGAGCTCACGGATATCGGCTTGGGGGTAGCGACCGGCCAGCTCTGTGCCGCCTCCTATTTCGACACGGTGGTCTCACCCGACAATGCCGCCTTCAAGCTGCGCGTCGCCAGCCGCTTCGGGCCGGAGCGGCGCATCTCCAGCCTGTTTGCCAGCGCTTACGCCTCGGTGAAGCTCTGCGCCGAGGCGATCATCGAGGCCGGCGTCGACGATCCCGCGACGATCACGCAGCTTGTTTCGGCGGCGGCGCATCCGAGTGTGCTCGGACCGCTGAGGATCGATCCGCAGACCCACCACGCCGCGCTGCCGTTCCATCTCGGTCGCATCAGCGACGATGGCGGCTTCGACATCGTCGCCTCACAGCTACCGATCGTGGCGGACCCTTATCTGACCGGCCAGCGCAAGCGCAAGGTGCCCCAATTGCGGATCGTCTCATGAGGGAAACACCGAACTTCACCGGCTGGCGTGCGGCGATCCTGCACCGCGAAGATCAGACGACGGAGCGGCTCGTGCGACAGCTCCGGCTCTTCGGCTTCGACGTCACTGTACAGTGGCAGCCGCTGGATGCGCGCGACCTGCCCGACATCATCCTGGTCGATGCGGATCAGGGCTGGAGCGGGCTCCTACCGTGGAAGGACGAACAGGCGCCAAGGCCGTTGATTGCCCTGCTCGGCTCGGAAGCACCGGGGCGGGTCGCCTGGGCCATGGGGCAGGGAGTTGCGGCAATCATCGCCAAGCCCGTCGCGTCCTCGGCAGTTTACCCGGCCTTGGTGTTGGCGGTTGGGATCCACGAGGAGCGCCGCGCCGTCGCCGACAAGCTCGCGCATCTTGAAGAACGCGTGCGCATGCGCCCGCTCGTTCACGCCGCCGTACAGAAGATCGGTCAGGCCTGCCATGTCGACGAGGAGCGGGCCTACGGCATCCTGCGCAATTGCGCGATGAAGAAGCGCCTGTCGATGGAGCAGATCGCCGGCTCCATTCTCGGCGGTGCCGAGCCGCTGCCGGAGGCCGGTTGATGCAGGTTCTGAAAGCCATGTTCAAGCAGCCGGCGGCGCTGTTCGGTCTCGTCGTCGTGGCGCTGGTCGTCCTGCTCGCTTTGGCCGCACCGGTGATTGCGCCCTATAGCCCGGACGAGCAGATGTTCGACGGGCTGACACTGGAAGGCGCGCCGCTGCCGCCAAGTGCGCAGTTCCTGCTCGGCACCGATACGCTCGGCCGCGACCTCTTTTCGCGGCTGCTCTATGGCGCCCGAACCTCGCTCGTCATCGGCCTCGTTGCCAATGGTGTGGCCGTCTCGATCGGTCTGATGATCGGCATTCTTTCGGGCTACATGCAGGGTCTGGTCGGCAATGCGCTGATGCGCTTTACTGATCTGATGATGGCATTTCCGGCGCTGCTGCTGGCGATCGTGCTTGCGGCACTGCTTCGCCCGAGCCTCTGGATCGTCGCCATGGTGATCGCGCTGGTCAATTGGGTCCAGGTCGCCCGCATCGTCTATACCGAGACCCGCGGCCTCGTCGAACGCGACTTCATCCTCGCCGAGCGCTCGCTCGGCGCCGGCCACGGCCGCATCCTGTTTCACCACATCCTGCCGCATCTGGTACCCACTGCGATTGTCTGGGGCACGCTCGGGATCGCGACGACGGTGCTGCTCGAAGCGACGCTCTCCTTCCTCGGCATCGGCGTACAGCCGCCGACGCCCTCCTGGGGCAACATCATTTTCGAGAGCCAGAGCTATTTCCAGGCGGCTCCATGGCTGGTCTTCATTCCCGGCGCCGTCATCCTCTTGACCGCGCTCTCCTTCAATCTGGTCGGCGATGCGCTGCGCGATATCCTCGACCCGACGCAACGCGGGAGGGGCTGAGATGGCGTTCCTGCTTTTGCGCCGTCTCGTGCAGACCGCGCTCATCCTGCTCGGCGTTGCCGCCATCACCTTCCTTTTGCTCTACGCACTCCCTGCCGATCCGGCACGCATGATCGCCGGGCGCAGCGCAACGGCGCAGACGGTCGCTAATATCCGCCGTGAACTTGGTCTCGACCAGCCGCTGCTCGTTCAATTCTGGAGCTACCTCCAGGGCCTCGTGCAAGGGGACCTCGGCCGCTCCTACGCGCAGAAGACAGATGTCGGCACGCTGATCGCAGCGCGCCTGCCGGCAACGCTGATCCTGATGGCGGCCGGTATCTTCGTCGAAGTCCTGCTCGGGGTGTTTCTCGGTGTCGTCGCAGCCATCCGGCGCGGCGGTTTCGTTGACCGACTGGTGATGATGGCGTCCTTCGTCGGCGTCTCGGCGCCGCAATTCGTCGCTGCGCTGCTGCTGCTCTATGTCTTCGCGGTTACGCTCGCCTGGTTCCCGATGAGCGGCTTCGGCACCTTCGCCCATGTGGTCCTGCCGGCGCTGACGCTCGGCATCCTCGGTGCCGGCTGGTATGCGCGCATGGTGCGCTCGGCGATGATCGACGTCTTGAACCAGGACTATGTGCGCACCGCGCGCGCCAAGGGCCTTTCCTCGTTCCGCATCATCTTTCGCCATGCGCTGCCGAACGCGCTTCTGCCGATCATCGCGATGATCGGCATCGATATCGGCCAGTTCATGAGCGGCGTGGTGGTCGTCGAGGCGGTCTATGGCTGGCCGGGTATCGGCCAGCTCGCCTGGCAGGCGATCCAGCAGGTCGACATTCCGATCATCATGGGGGTGACGCTCGTTTCGGCGCTGGCGATCGTGCTCGGCAACCTTCTTGCCGACCTCATTGCGCCGCTCATCGATCCGCGCATTCGCGCCCGCTAGGAGTCCTGCCAACACTCTATCTCTTTGTTTTTACGCATTTACTGGCGGACGACCGCCAGCTCGCACAGCAACCAAAAAGGGGAACAACAATGTTCAAAAGCTGGCTTCGAACTTCAACCGTCGCTGCGGCACTGGTGGCAGCACCGCTCACGACCCTGGCGCAGGACGCGCCGAAACAGGGCGGCGACATCGTCATCACCTACAAGGACGATATCGCCACGCTTGATCCCGCCATCGGCTACGATTGGGTCAACTGGTCGATGATCAAGAGCCTGTTCTCGCGCCTGATGGACTACAAGCCGGGCACGACCGAGCTGGTGCCGTCCTTGGCCGAGACCTTCGAGGTGGCCCCGGATGGCCTCACCTATACCTTCAAGCTGCGCAAGGGCGTGAAATTTACCAATGGCCGCGAGATCGTCGCTTCGGACGTGAAGTATTCGATCGAGCGGGCGGTCGATCCGAAGACACAAGGTCCCGGCGCCGGCTTCTTCGGCGCGATCAAGGGCTTCGACGATCTCTCGGGCGGCAAGGCGACGACGCTGGAAGGCATCGAAGCGCCTGACGACGCCACGGTGGTCTTCCACCTGTCGCGCCCGGACGCCACCTTCCTGCACGTGCTCGCCGTCAACTTCGCCTCGGTCGTGCCGAAGGAAGCGGTCGAAGCCGCCGCCGGCGACTTCGGCAAGAAGCCGGTCGGCTCCGGCACCTTCGTCCTCAAGGACTGGACCGTCGGCCAGAGCCTGACCTTCGAGCGCAACCCCGACTATTTCGTCAAGGACATGCCGCATATCGACAAGTTCACGGTCGAGGTTGGCCAGGAGCCGCTGGTCGCGCTGCTCCGGCTGCAGAAGGGCGAAGTCGATATCGCCGGCGACGGTATTCCGCCGGCCAAATTCCTCGAAATCAAGAACTCGCCCGAGGGCGCGGAGATCATCGTCGACGGACAGCAGCTGCATACTGGCTATGTGACGCTCAACACCAAGGTGAAGCCCTTCGACGACGTGAAGGTTCGCCAGGCCGTCAACATGGCGATCAACAAGGAGCGCATCACCCGCATCCTCAATGGTCGCGCAACGCCTGCCAACCAGCCGCTGCCGCCGCTGATGCCGGGCTATGACAGGGCGTTCACCGGCTATGCCTACGACGTCGAGAAGGCGAAGGCCCTGCTCGCCGAAGCCGGGCATGCCGATGGCTTCGAGACGGTGCTCTATTCGACCAACACCGATCCGCAGCCGCGCATCGCCCAGGCGATCCAGCAGGATCTCGCTGCCATCGGCATCAAGGCGGAAGTTCGCGCCCTTGCCCAGGCCAATGTGATCGCCGCCGGCGGCACGGAAGGCGAGGCGCCGATGATCTGGTCTGGCGGCATGGCCTGGATCGCCGACTTCCCGGACCCGTCGAACTTCTACGGCCCGATCCTCGGCTGCTCCGGTGCGGTCCAGGGTGGGTGGAACTGGTCGTGGTACTGCAACGAGGCGCTCGACAAGCGCGCGGTTGCCGCCGATTCCATGTCTGATCCGTCGAAGGCTGCAGAGCGCCAGTCGGAATGGGGCAAGATCTTCACCGACATCATGGCCGATGCGCCCTGGGTTCCCGTCACCAACGAGCGCCGCGTCGTTGCCAAGTCGCCGCGCATGGGCGGCGAGGGCGAAATCTACGTCGATCCGACCCGGGTCATCAACTACGACGCGATCTACGTGAAGCAATGAGCGGCGGGCTCCCCGGAGGTCGTCTTCGGGGAGCCTCTTCATGAGTTTGGGAGAGATTTCATGTGCGTTGCCTGCACACACACCATCCATCGCGCCAAGCACCATTTCGGCTGGAACCGCGACTTCAAGCCGACGCTGATCGCCAAGCCCGGTGAGACCATCCATTTCGAATGCCTGGATTCCTCCGGCGGCCAGCTTGGCGCCGGCTCGACGCTCGAGACCTTGGCCTCGCTCGATTTCGATAGGATCAACCCGGTGACGGGTCCTGTTTATGTCGAAGGCGCAAAACCCGGCGACGCATTGAAAGTGACGATCCGCCGCTTCGTGCCCTCGGGCATCGGCTGGACGGCCAATATCCCGGGCTTCGGCCTGCTCGCCGATCAGTTCACCGATCCGGCGCTGCACATGTGGTCCTACGACGCGACCAGCATGGCCCCGGCGCTCTATGGTCCCGGTGGCCGCGTACCGCTGAAGCCGTTTGCCGGTACGATCGGCGTCGCACCGGCCGAGCCCGGCCTGCATTCGGTCGTGCCGCCGCGCCGGGTCGGCGGCAATCTCGACATTCGCGATCTCACCTCGGGTGTTACGCTCTACCTGCCGGTCGAGGTGGAAGGTGCGCTGTTTTCCATCGGCGACACGCACGCGGCGCAGGGCGATGGCGAGGTCTGTGGCACGGCGATCGAAAGCCAGATGGAGGTCGAAGCCACGATCGAACTCGTCAAGGACGCGCGTCTCGCAAGCCCGCGCTTCACCACCCCCGGGCCGGTGACCCGTCATCTGGACGCTGCCGGCTACGAAGTGACGACCGGCATCGGCCCGGATCTGATGACCGGCGCGCGCGAAAGCCTGATGCGCATGATCGATCTGCTCGGAGCTGAGCATGGCCTGAGCCCTGTAGATGCCTATCTGCTCTGCTCGGTCTGCGGCGATCTCAGGATCAGCGAGATCGTCGACGCGCCGAACTGGGTCGTTTCCTTCTATTTCCCGAGGATCGTCTTTTCGTGACAACGGCAGTACCCGTGCTCGGCATCGATGACCTCTGTGTCGATGCGCTGACGCCGCAAGGACCGCGAAGGGTCCTTGATGCCGTCAGCTTCAATCTCTTGAGCGGCGAAACACTCTGCATTGCCGGGGAAAGCGGCTCGGGCAAATCCGTGACTTCGCTCGCGGTCATGGGGCTGCTACCGAAGGCTTCGCTCAGGATCGCCTCCGGCAGCATCAAGCTCGAAGGGCGTGAACTCTCGAAACTCTCCAACAGCGCCATGCGCAGCGTGCGCGGCGGCGATGTCGCGATGGTGTTTCAGGAGCCGATGACATCGCTCAATCCCGTGATGTCGATCGGCGAGCAGCTGACCGAGGCCATTCGCGAACATCAGGGTTCTGAAGGGGGAACGGCGAGCGTCGTCGCCCTGCGTATGCTGGACGCGGTGCATATTACCGAGCCGGCGCGGCGCATGACGCAATATCCGCACGAGCTTTCGGGCGGCATGCGGCAGCGCGTGATGATCGCCATGGCGCTCTCGTGCCGACCCAAGGTACTGATCGCCGACGAACCGACCACGGCACTCGATGTGACCGTGCAGGCGCAGATCCTGACGTTGATGAAGGAGCTGAAGCGGGAGTTCGGCGCTTCGATCGTGCTGATCACCCATGACATGGGCGTGGTCGCGCAGATGGCCGACCGGGTGGTCATCATGCAGCAGGGCCGCATCGTCGAGCAGGGCGACGTGCTGCCGATCTTCCGCTCGCCGCGCGAGCGCTACACGCACGAACTGCTGGCGGCGGTCCCCAGGCTGGGGGCGCATGCAGGCACCGATGGTCCGCCGCGCATCGCTGCAACGGCCGCGACGTCGCTCCCGCGGACAAGCGTTCCGGTCCTCTCCGTGCGTGATCTCGCCGTCCACTACGGGAAAAAGCCGGGTGGTCTTCTGGGTGGAAAGAAGCTGGCCGCCGCCGTCAGTGACGTTTCCTTCAATATCTTCCCTGGCGAAACGCTGGGCCTCGTCGGTGAAAGCGGTTCGGGCAAGTCGACCACCGGCAAGGCGGTGCTCGGCCTCATTCCTTTCGAAGGGGATGTGGCGATCGACGGCCAGCAGATCGGCGCGCTGTCGCAACGGCAGATGCGGCCGGTGCGCCGGTCCGCGCAGATGATCTTCCAGGATCCGTATGCCTCGCTCGATCCGCGCATGGCCGTTGGAGCGGCGGTCGCCGAGCCGTTGCTCATCCATGGCATCGGCAATCGCAGTGAGCGGGCGGATCGCGTCGCCGACCTGTTGCGTCGTGTCGGCCTTGGGCCTGATGCAGCTAGCCGTTATCCGCACGAGTTCTCCGGTGGGCAGCGGCAGCGCATCTGCATCGCCCGCGCCCTGGCGGTCAATCCGAAGCTGATCGTTGCCGATGAAAGCGTTGCCGCGCTCGACGTTTCGGTTCGGGCACGCGTGCTCGACCTGATGCTCGAACTGCAGGAGACGATGGGGCTCGCCTATCTCTTCGTCTCGCACGACATGGCGGTCATCGAGCGTATGTCGCACCATGTCGCCGTCATGCGCGGCGGGCGCATCGTCGAGATGGGAACGCGCCGCGCCGTGTTCGAGGATCCGCAGGATGCCTATACTCGGGCGCTGATGGCCGCGGTGCCGCTGCCGGATCCGCCGATGCGAAAAAGCGCCTAGGAACCGTTGCAGGTGTTCGGACAAGTGCCGCCACAGGTTCCGAGCGGGTTCATTGCACAAGGCCCTGCGGCAATACGATGCGCGCCGACAGACCACCGCTCTCGCGGTTGCGCAGTTCGAGTTCGGCGCCGGTTCGGTCCAGCGCCCGCTCGACGATGCTGAGACCAAGGCCGCTGCCGACCGATGTCTTGAAGCGGCCGCGGAAGAAGCGCTCGGTCACGTGCGGCATTTCCTCGTCGGGAATGCCGGGGCCCGTGTCGTTGATCGCGATGACGAGGCGGCCGGCCTCCTTCTCGCCGGTGCAGGATACCGCTGCGCCTGATGGCGAATGGTTGATGGCGTTTTCCAGAAGGTTGCGTGCCGCCAATCGGAAGAGGTCCGGATCCATGCCGATCTTTATATCGAAAAGCGGTGCGTCGATGGCGACGTTGACCCGGTGATGGCCACCGAGTTCGGTCCGCAGACCCGACAATATATCGCCGACATTGAAGGTTCCTGCCGGTTTGGTGCTTTCGGTGGCTTCGACGGAGGCGATGTCCAGCAATTGCCGCACGAGTTTTCCGGTTCGGTCGACCCCGGCGACGATCTGGCCGAGGGCCTTTTCGCGGATCTCGCCGTCGTCGCTGGCGAGCGCCACCTGTGCTTGCGTCTTGAGGCCGGCAAGCGGCGTGCGCAGTTCGTGCGCGGCAAAGGCGATGAAGTTCTGTTCGCGCTCGCGGGCACCGGCAACGCGGGCGAAGAGGCCGTTCAGCGACTTCAGAACCGGGCTGATCTCGCGCGTCGTGCCCACATCTTCGATTGCGTGCAGATCGGAGGCCTCCCGCGCGGCGAGATCGCCCGCGAGTTTCCGCAGCGGTGCCAGCCCGCGCCCGACGCTGAGCCAGATCAGCACCGCGAGTAGGGGAATGATCAGCAGGGCGGGCAGCAGCAGCCCCTTGACGAGATCGTTGACCAGCCGGTCGCGGATGCGCAGGTTGTCGCCGACAAGGACGCGCACGCCGAGGCTGGCATTCTCCACCGCGAAGACGCGCCAGGTTTCGCCATTGATGACGGTTTCCGAAAAACCCGTCGCGTGCGGTGCCAACGTGGTTTCCGGCGCGCTGTCCGACTTGCCGATCAGGGTGCCGTCGAGCGACCAGATCTGACAGGAGAGTTGGCGGTCGTAATGAGGGTGCTCGAGCAGGGGAATCTTGATGGCGCTCTGCGCTAGACGGTTGGCATCAGTGTCGCCTTCTTCCTTCATGATGTCGGGGCTGACGATCAGTGAATTCACCATCCGCGCGGCTTCCATCAACCGTGCATCGAGCACGCGCTCGACCTCGGCGCGCGTGCTGAGGAAGATCCAGATCGTGGCCGAGAGCCACAGCAACCCTGTCGTGAGCAAGAGGATGGCGAAGAGGCGGGTACGCAGCGACCGCATCAGCCGGCCCCACCCAGCCGGTAGCCGATGCCCCTCACGGTTTCGATCAGCCCCGGCCCGAGCTTGTTGCGCAGGTGGTGGATGTGAACTTCGACGGCGTTGCTTTCGATCTCCTCTTGCCAGCCATAAAGCCTGTCTTCGAGCTTGGTCTTCGAGAAGATGACGCCGGGGTACGACATCAGCGTGTGCAGGATCGAATATTCGCGACGTGAAAGCTGCACCGGCTTGCCGGCCTGTTCCACCGATTGTCGGGCGGGATCGAGCCGCAAGCCAGCCCACTCCAGCGCAGCGGTCGCGCGGCCAGTGGACCGCCGCGCCAGCGCCCTCAGCCTTGCGGCGACCTCGTCGAGGTCGAAGGGTTTGCCGAGATAGTCATCTGCGCCGGTATCGAGGCCGGCCACGCGATCGCGAACCGTATCGCGGGCTGTGAGCAGGAGAACGGGGGTGTCGTTCTGACTCGAGCGCAAGTCCTTCAGGACATCCAAGCCCGAACCATCGGGCAGCATGAGGTCGAGCACGATCGCATCGAAGCAGTTGGCGGCGAGCGCCGTCGTCGCCGCGTCGCAGGTGCCGACGGCATCGGTGGTGAAGCCCGCCAGCGCCAGGCCGACCTTCAGGCCGTCTCTGAGGATATCGTCGTCTTCGACGATCAGGACTCGCATTGTTATTCCTCACATTTCCGAGAGCGGAACTCTTGGCCCACTCCCTTAAGGCAGCCTTAAGGTAGGACTTCCCTCTGAAGCGGCATTGCAACAATCGAATCGTTGAATGCCCGATATGACCGAACCAAACGAGCCCTCTTCACCCACGGCCGATCACAAGACCGGCATCACGCTCACCCGCCGCAGCCTTTTCGTCGGTGCGACTTCGCTGTTCGTCACCGGCTGCGCGACCGCGCGTCCGGCGCCGACGATGATGCCGGCAGCGGTATCACCCGTCCGCGCCGTGGCCGGGTCGCCCGTGCCGCCGATGTATTATGCGATGCCGGATGAGCAGTTTCCTATCCCCGAGGTCAAGATCGCAGAGGTCGATCCGAAGTTCTGGCGGCAGGAAGTAGATTACCCGAGCGGCGAACGGCCCGGCACGCTGATCGTCGATACGCCGGCGAAATACCTCTATCACGTGCTGCCCGGTGGGCGGGCGATGCGCTACGGCATCGGCGTCGGCCGAGAGGGTTTTGCCTGGTCCGGCCGGGCGATCGTTGCCTACAAGCGCAAATGGCCGCGCTGGACACCGCCGGACGAGATGGTTGCGCGCCAGCCGAAGCTCGCTCCCTACAGCATCGCCAATGGCGGCATGCCGCCGGGCCTCAAGAACCCGCTCGGGGCGCGAGCGCTGTACATTCACAAGGACGGCAAGGACACGCTCTACCGCATTCACGGCAGTCCAGAGGCATTTTCGATCGGCAAGGCGGTCTCGTCCGGCTGCATTCGCCTGCTCAACCAGGATGTCGTCTACCTCCATGATCAGGTCCGCGACGGCAGCACCATCGTCGTCATTCCGGATCCGACCAAGGGCGACATGGCGATCGGTTAGGCGAGCGCAGGCGGCGAGCGCGGGAATTCTGCAACACTTCGAAAACGAGTACCGCCTCGCGCAAGCGATCCACGCCAAAGAAAGATTTTCACCACATTTCGGTCACGGTTCGGCCCAACAGCCTTGGGCCTCCCCTCGGACCTCCCAACCGAAATCTCCAACCCTGGAATAGAATAAAGTGTCGATGAATTTGTCCCGCCGCTCGCTGCTCGCGGTGATCGCCAGCTCTGTTTTGAGCGCTTGTACGCAGATCCCCAAACCAGAACCGAAGCCGAAGCTGATCGAGCCGATCACGGGCGACGGCGGCTCTCCGGAAAAGGCGGCCGATGCAGCGGGCGTGCCGACGAAGACCTTCGATTATGCAAAGGTCTACGCGCCGGTGAAGGATGAAGGCTACGACGTTCCGGGCATCCAGTACACGGAGATCAAGCCGCAGTTCCTGCGCCAGGAAGTGGCCTATGCCACCAACGAGCCGCCCTATTCGATCGTCGTCGATACCCAGACGATGTTCCTCTACTACGTGCTGCCGGGCGGCCGCGCGATCCGCTACGGCGTGGGTCTCGGTGCGGCGGGTCGCGCCTGGAAGGGACGCGCCGTGGTGCATTGGAAGCGCAAATGGCCACGCTGGACGGTGCCGGACGACATGGTCGCGCGCCAGCCGCACCTCAAGAAATACGGCATCGATGCCGGCGGCATGGATCCGGGTCTCGACAATCCGCTCGGCGCGCGCGCCATGTACATCTTCCAGGACGGTCAGGACACGCTCTACCGCATCCACGGCTCGCCGCAGTGGCGCTCGATCGGCAAGAACGCATCGGCTGGCTGCGTGCGCATGCTGCAGCAGGACGCGATCGATCTCTATGATCGCGTTCGGGGCAAGACGCCGCTGCTCGTTCTGTGACGTGCCGCGCTTCGGCGTGATCTTCTAGCGTTGCCGGGACGGATTGCTTCAGAGCGGCTGAGGTAACGGCAGTCCGTCCGGGCCCATTTGCATATAGTTTGGTGACTGCGGCAACGGCTGCGAGTCCGGAAGTGGCTGTGCTCCCGGCACCGGCTGCGACTCCACCATGCCGCCGCCCGAAAGGTCGGCGACGACGATCGGCGTGCCGTTCGGCACGCGGTTGTAGAGATCGACGACATCCTGGTTGATCATGCGCACGCAACCGGATGATACGGACTTGCCGATCGTCCACCATTCCGGCGAGCCGTGGATGCGATAGAGCGTGTCCTCGCCGTTCTGGAAGATATACATGGCGCGGGCGCCGAGCGGGTTCTTGAGGCCCGGATCCATGCCGCCCGCCTCGATGCTGAATTGCTGCAGCTCGGGCTGGCGCGCCACCATCTCGTTCGGCGGCTTCCAGCGCGGCCACTCGCGCTTGTACTGGATGACGCCGCGGCCTGCCCAGGCGAAACCGGCGCGCCCGAGACCGACGCCGTATCGCATCGCCTGGCCGCCTTCATAAACCCGGTAGAGAAAATGGCTGCCGACATCGACAACCAGCGTTCCCGGCTTTTCGCCGGTCGGGTCGGCGACCATCTGGCGATAGAAGCGCGGATCGATCTTTTCGTAGGGGATGGCCGGCAGCGGATAGGTTTCGTTCGGCTTCTCGCCATACATCTCGGCAAGGAACGTGTTCGCCTCGGGGACCGGTTCGGGCGCATAGGAGCGCGTCACCGTTGGGCGTGTCGAGGCGCAGCCGGGTAGACCGACGGCCGCGAGCCCCGCGGAGAGTTGCAGGAAGGTGCGGCGGCGGATCTCTCTTTCAGGCATGGAACCCTCGATCGTCCTCTTGTTCGCTCCTGGCGATGCAACCGACCTATTAGGTCAATTTTGCGTCGCCAGCCGACGAACGATCAGAGGCCGGCGTAGGGATCCGCCAGCGCCGCTTCGGGTCGGCTAATAGGATACTTAGTTCCCGAGATCTTGGCGGCCAGCTTTTCTGCGCCGTTTTTCTCAAGAAGCGCCCGGAAGCTCGGATGCATGCCGCCGTCGACATAGGCGTTGAGCGGCACCGGCGTCTGGTTTGCCATCAGATCGGCGAGTTTTGTGTCTTCCGACTGCAGCTTCGCAACAAGCCCGGCGTCGGGTGTTGCCGTCGCCGCCGGGCAGGCGGCGAGCGGATCGGACGGCTCGCCATCGGCGAACTCGGTGTTGAAGACATAGCGGCGACCGCAGGCCGAAACCTTCGGCTGACGCTTCGTCGCCTCGAAGATGTCGTAGCCCTGCTTGATGTTCTTCCAGAAGTCGAAGTTCGGGTCGCCGCGGTGCTTGGCCATGTTTTCGGCCGTCATGCGGAAGGGATAGGCCTGCACTTGGAAGGTACCCTGGCCACCGGCAAGCGCCCGCTGGACGACGGAATAGATTTCGCCGACGCCCTGGTCGGTCAGGGCGTAGCAGCCGGACGACGAGCAGGCGCCGTGCACCATCAGCGCTTCACCGGTGTAGCCGAGGGCCGATTCCAACCCGTTCGGATAGCCGAGATTGAAGGACAGGAAGTACTGCGACTTCGGGTTCAGCATGCCGGCGGAGATATGGTAGAAGCCTTCCGGCGCCTGGCGGTCACCCACCTTCGTCTTCGGGCCGAGCTTTCCGGACCAGCGACACATCGGGTAGCTCTTCAGCAGTGCGTATTGGCCTCGGCTGTTCTGTTTCCAGATCTCGAGTTCGCTTTCCTGCTTGAAGATGCGCACCAGCACCGGGCTTTCCGGCTTGCTGCCGTTCTTCGCCATGGCAGCGATCAGCTTGGCCGGGATCGGCGGCGGTTCGCGCACGTCGTCGGCATCGAGCGCCATGCAGCCGGAAAGCGCAATCGCCATCGCGCCGATCACCAACGCATGCCGCATCCAACGCACTTGCGTAAAGAACTTGCCAGCATAGGGCGTTTCGGAAGAGGTGCTCTGTATCGTCTCGCGCCGCATGCGGGCTCCTGGCTATGCTGCCGCCGCCAAGAGTCTTGTGCTCGGCGCGGTTGCCGACGGCTCGCGTTCGACGCAGGGCGGATCGGCTTCAAGTTCAGCGATTAAGCGGTGGCAGCCCTGGCGGCAAGCCTTTGTCCTGGGCGCTGGCGATCAACAATACTTGAACGCGCGACGCCATATCTGCCCGCTGATTGGGTCGATGTTGAGACAAGATGGTGAATTTTTTCTCAACGAAGGCGCCCAGATCGCGCGGACGCTTCAATCCCGTGGTTCGCTGCCGGGTGCGTAGACGGTCTTCTGCTTGAAGGCAAAGACGTTGCCGCAGCGGCAGCGGACCATGTGCTTGGCAGGATCGGGCGAGGTGCGCTCGGTCGAGAAACCCTTGGGCATCACGTCGATGATGAAGCCGCGGTTGCCGCCCTTGGCGCTGTCGTTTTCCGACGCTTCGGCAAAGCCGGCGGCTCCGCACTTGGCGCATTCCAGCTTTCTCGAATACCGATCCCGCGATGCCATGTTCAATCACACTCGATAGCGCTGCCGTGTCCGGAGGAGGCGACGGCGCTGGGTTTGCCCGAAACACCGAACTATAGGAGGCGGCTCGGCGTTTCAAGTTTGCCGGTGACGGCTTGCCGGCTGTGCGCCCTAGCGATAACCGGTTGCGTCGGCCGGCTTGTTTGCCTCCATCACCTCGCGCATGTAGCGCCAGCAATCGGGCCGAGAGCCGTCGAGATCGGTGAAGCCGTAGACCTGAGCCAGTCCACCGCTCGACAGCGACTGGCCGTTCCAGCGGGCCTTTTCCGCATCCGCCGCGAGTGCTGCGATGGCGCGGCCGACGAAGCGCGGTGTTTCCGAGATGACGAAATGCGGTTGGTTTTTCGTCGCGTCCTGCCAGTTGTTTTCGCCGACCTCGAAATGTTCGAGCATCATCTCCGAGCGCATCCAGCCAGGTGTGATCGAAACCGAGGTCGCACCATGCGGCGCCAGGTCCTTGGCGTGCGCCCAGGCCATGCGGTTCGCTGAAACCTTGGCAAGGTCGTAGAAGGGCGACAAGCGATAGTTCTCTGCATTGTATTCGGCAGTGCCGTCGGTGACCTCGACCAGCAGGCCGCCCGGCCTTTCGATCATCAGCGGCAGGGCGTAGTGGGCGGTAATCAGGTGGGTGTCGACGCCAAGGTGCAGCAACTTCAAGCCATTTTCGAGATTGTGTTCCCAGACGGGCTTGTTCCATTCGAACAGCAATTCGCCGCCCCAGACGTCGTTGACCAGGATGTCGAGCCGTCCCTGTTCGTTGCGGATGCGGTCGACAAGCGCCTTGACCTGCGCCGGCTGCAGGTGATCGACCTGAACGGCAACGCCCTTGCCGCCGAGGCTGGTGACGATCTCGGCGGTTTCCTCGATCGTTTCGGGACGCCTGTAGTCGGACTGCTGTTGCCGCGTCGTACGACCGGTCACGTAGACGGTGGCGCCGGCGGCGCCAAGTTCGGTCGCGATGCCGCGCCCACCGCCGCGCGTCGCGCCGGCAACCAGTGCGACTTTTCCTTCGAGCGTCATGATTTTTCTCCTTCAAGGCCAATTGCTGTCTGGCCGTTCCGTCGATGTGATGATATATAAATGATTGTTCGGTTATAAATGAGAGTCAAGATGCCACGCCCTAAAACGATGCCAGACGAAGAGGTGCTGTCGGCAGCGTTCGCGCTGATGCGATCGCATGGTCCTGATGGATTGACCTTTGCGGCACTCGCCGCTGCCACCGGCCTTTCCGGTGCCGCCCTGGTGCAGCGCTTCGAAAACAAGACGCAATTGATCCAGCGGGCACTCATCCAGGCATGGGACGGCCTCGACCGCCAGACGGCGGAACTGATGGCAGCGGTGCCGCGAACGCCCGAGGGTGCCGTCGCGCTGCTCGTTGGCCTCTCGGGCGACTATGGCGGCATCGACAGCTATGCCGACGACCTCCGGATACTCCGGGAAGATCTGCGCGATCCCGTGTTGCGGGTCCGTGGCGCCAGGTGGCGAGATGTGCTCTCGGCCGTACTCGACGAATGCCTCGCCGGTCTTCCTGCAGCAGCCCCCGGGCTGGGGCTTTTGATGGCGTCGCAATGGCAGGGATCGCTGCTGTGGTGGAGTTTCGATCCGCGGGTGCCGATCACTGATTTCGTCGAGCAAAGCCTTGCGCGCTTCGTTGAAGCCTTCGCAAGGCGCCCGGCGGACTGAAGTCAGCGCCGGCGCACCGCGGTCACCCACCTGTCAAATCGCCGTGAGATGGCCGTGCAATGGATGACGGCGGCGCCAGGCCGTCTTAGATGCTGACCCATGACCAGATTTGTCGCTGCTCCTTTCCTGCGGCTCGCCGCACCCGCACTCGTCCTCTCGACGCTTTTCGTCTTGCCGGCCGCTGCCCAGGCGCCGGCGCCGGTTTCGGCCTTGCTGGAAGAACTGGCTAAGCGGCCGGAACTCGAGCCGTTGAAGACCGTGATCGTTGCCCGCGACGGCAAGATCCTCACCGAGCGCGGCTATCGCGGCAACCGCGTGACGGACTCGACCAACATCAAGTCCGCATCGAAATCGATCATCTCGGCGCTGGTCGGCATTGCCATCGACAAGGGGTTGCTCGAAGGGCCGGACCAGAAGATCGCGCAGATCCTCAAGGCCGACCTGCCGGCTTCGCCAGACCCGCGCATCAATGACATCACCATCGGCAATCTCCTGTCGATGCAGGCCGGGCTCGGCCGGCTGTCGGGGCCGAACTACGGGCGATGGGTCGCCAGCCGAAACTGGGTGCGCACAGCACTTGCCCAGCCCTTCGATGATGCTCCGGGCGGACAGATGCTCTATTCCACCGCCTCGACCCATCTGCTTTCTGCGATCCTGACGAAGATCAGCGGCAAGTCGACCCTCGCCCTGGCGCGCGATTGGCTGGCGCCGCTCGACGGTTTCCGCATCGGGGCCTGGGATCGTGACCCGCAAGGCATCTATCTCGGCGGTAACCAGATGGCGATGAGCCCCCGCTCCCTGCTTGCCTTCGGCGAGCTTTACCGCAATGGCGGTCGTACCGTTTCAGGCCAGCAGTTGCTGTCGGCCGAATGGATCGCAGCGTCCTGGCAACACCGCACCAATTCGCGCTTCTCCGGCGACGAGTATGGCTATGGCTGGTTCGAGCGCCAGATCGCTGGCGAAGAGGTGCACTTCGCCTGGGGTTATGGCGGTCAGATGCTCTACATCGTGCCGAGCCTTGATCTGACTGTGGTGATGACCTCAGCCGAGAGCGGACCGTCAGCCCGAAATGGCTACCGCGACGCGCTGCATCTGGTGCTCGGCGAGATCATCACAAGGGTGAAGGCCGATCCGGAGACGGATGGTTGAGGGCGCGCCGCTCGTGCCTGTCACTGCCGATCAGCGAACAACCAACAGCGGCTCCACGATATCGAGCAGGCATTCGATCGCGGATGCATTCTTCAAATCGTCCGGCGATGCCTCGAATTCGGCAAGCTTGATACCGGCGATCTGCTGTTTCGGGATGCCTTCGAAAATGGCGCGCAAGCTCTGCGGGAGCAGGCCGTCGCCGATGGCATAGGCGGCCGGTACATGGTTCGGCTCGAGCACGTCCCAGTCCACGTGGATCCAGACCGGCGCATCGCCGATCAGCGGCAGAATGGCTTCCGGCGTCGCTTGGGCAGGCGGAATGGTGTGGACGCCGGCCCGTTGCAGCAGATCCGCCTCCGCGGGATCGGTGTCGCGCGCGCCGATGATGACGACCTGAGCGGGGTTCAGTCCGCTGCCGTGTCCGCTGTCCCAAAGACCGCATGCGGCGGCGAGCACCATGCCGCCGAGATAACCGCTTTCGGTGGTTTGCGGCGTGTTGAAGTCGCCATGCGCGTCGATCCAGAGCAAGATCGCATCGGCATGTTCCCGGGCAACGACCGGCAACGTCGCCAGACCTGCGGAACAGGTATTGGCGACGACAAGCGGCCTGTTGCCGCGCCGCATTGTTTCTTCCAGCGCTTGTTGTAGGCCGGCCAATGTCTCCCTCGCCTCAGGCAGGCTCGCCGACCAATCGTCTTGCCTCGCCGGCGACGGCCTGCCGACGGCGGTCGGTTTCAGTCCGAGGCGCTTGCTCAGCGCTTCCGCCGTGAGCGCGGCCCCTGGTATCGCGCCCGTCGTTCTGTCGGCGATCCGCCCCTGGGAAACGATGAGTTCGTAGGACACGGTCGTACTCCTTGCATTTGCGACGTCGTTTCACGCAGGCTCGCCGTCATCAACCGGCTAAGCGTGCCCTTTCGGGTGTTTTCGAAGGGTGGGATTGTCTTGAAAAGACGGTCCGCAGAATCGATATATCTAAAAGGATATATCGATTCTGCGGAGTGATCGCAATTTCATCAGGGCGAACGTTCGTGGTATTGCTGCGTGTACATGGCGTTCGCTTGTGCCCATGGCGGATTGCCTCGCGGGCGCGCCTGCATGGTGCCGAGATCTGGAAGGTGAGAAATGTTTGCCGCAACGACAATCGAAACGGGCGACAAGTCCGAATTCTACAGCGAACTGGCGAGCCAGCTCGGCGGGCTCTTGCACGGCGAGCGCGACTTCATCGCCAACGCGGCCAATCTCTCAGCCCTTGTCTTTGATCTCGTGCCGGACCTGAACTGGGCCGGCTTCTACTTCCTGCGGCCGAACGACGAACTGGTACTTGGGCCGTTTCAAGGCAAAGTTGCCTGTGTGCGCATACCGGTTGGCAAAGGAGTATGCGGCGCTGCCGCGGCGCAACGGCAGACGATGCTGGTTCCAGACGTTCATGCGTTTCCGGGGCACATCGCCTGCGATGCGGCGTCCCGCTCGGAACTGGTCGTGCCGCTGATCAAGGACGGAAAGGTTTTCGGAGTGCTGGATCTCGACAGCCCGACCCCCGGCCGTTTTGATGCCGAGGACCAGGCCGGTTTCGAGGCGCTCGCCGCAATCTATGTCGCGGCCAGCGATTTCAGTTAAACCTGGGGCCGTCAGTCCCCGAAACCTTCGATGACGATCTTACCCTTGGCAGCACCCGTTTCGATGCGCCGATGCGCCTCGCGCAGGTTCGCGGCGTTGATCGGCGTCAACACCTCGGCAAGCGTCGTCTTCAGCCGCCCGGCGTCGATCTCGTCGGCGACGAAGGACAGGAGCCGGTGCTGCTCGATCATATCCGGTGTCTGATGCATCGGGCGGGCAAACATGAACTCCCAATGCAGACTTGCCGCCTTGGTCTTCATGCCGGCCATTGGCATCGGCACGTCGGTGTTGTCGATCGAGACGATGCCGCCTTGCGGCCGGATGAGCTCGACCGCAGCGTCCCAATGGCGCATGTCGTTGAAGATCGCGATATGGTCGACATGGGTGAAGCCGAGCGCCCGAACCTGCGCGACCAGCTGCTCGCGATGGCTGACGACGTGGTCGGCGCCGAGCTCCTTGACCCAGGCGATGGTTTCCGGCCGCGAGGCGGTGGCGATCACGGTAAGTCCGGCGCGCTTGGCCAGCTGAATGCCGATCGAGCCGACGCCGCCAGCGCCGCCGACGATCAGGATCGATTGGCCGCGATCGGTACCGTCCCGGTCGATGCGGAGCCGATCGAAGAAGGCTTCGTAGGCCGTGATGGTCGTCAGCGGCAGTGCTGCGGCTTCCGCAAAGCTCAGCGACTTCGGCTTGCGCCCGACGATGCGCTCGTCGACAAGCTGGTATTGCTGGTTGGAGCCCGATCGCGTCAGGTCGCCGGCGTAGTAGACGCGGTCGCCGGGCTGAAACAGCGTCACATCCGGGCCGACCGCTTCGACGATTCCGCTCGCATCCCAGCCAAGCACGCGCGGCGGTTCCTCGATCTTGTCCTTGGGCGCGCGCATCTTCACGTCCACCGGATTGACGGCGGCGGCGTGGACCGCAACCAGAATGTCGTGCCCCTTGGGCTCCGGCTTCGGCAGCTCGACATCGAGGAAGCACTGCGGGTCGGAAACCGGGAGATAGCGGGTGAGGGCGACGGCTTTCATGGTTTGCTCCTGTGGCGGGTAAACGGTCTGCTGTTACGTAACGCTCTCGGCCCGTAGCGGTTGGCGACGATGGCGGGCCCAGAATAGGCGGCGTCCGTCTTGCGAGGGAAGGCTTCGGGCGTCCTAAGTCAGTTGATGAGCGCGCCGCCTTCGATATCGATGACGGAACCGGTGACGGAGGGATTGTCGATGGCGAAAAGGTAGCCGAGGGCGATGTCCTGCGGCTCGGCGTAGCGGCCGGCCGGCAGCGTTGCGGCGGCGCGATCGAGCATCGCCCCACGCGCGTCGCCGGTCATGCCTGCATAGGCTTCCGTATTGGTCAGACCGGGGCTGACGACGTTGACGCGCAGCGGTGCCAACTCTCTGGCGAGCATCTTTGCCGATGCTTCGAGCGCGGCGTTCATCGCCGTCTTGACGAAGGTTCCCGGGACGGTTCGGCGGGCGAGAAAGCCCGAGGTGAAGGTGATCGTGCCGCCGGGTCGGATGGTTTTGGCCGACTCGCGGGCAAGCAGGATCGAGCCCCAGAACTTGACGTCGAAGGCTGCCTTGGCTGCTTCGAGGTCGATGTCGGTGATCTTGCCGCCGGGAGCCGACGAGCCGGCCGTCACGATCAGATGATCGATCGGCCCCAACCGCTGGAAATAGGCAGTGACCGCCGCGGCATCGGCGATGTCGAGGCCAGTGGCGCGGCTGGCGCTCTCCACCCGGCCCGGCCGTTCGGCAAGGGCCTTGGCGACGGCAGCGCCGATGCCGCTGGTGCCGCCGATGACGACGGAGACGGTATTGTCAGTGAAGGTCATGATCATTCTCCAGGGGCAATGCGGGAACGGCTTCGGAAAAGACGGCTTCGAGCAAGGGCCCACCGGGCGCACGCAGGAACAGTCGACGCTCGCCGATATCGGGAAGGTCCATCGTCGAATAGGGAATGGCGAACCCGTCGAGCCTGGTGCGAAACGCCGCGTAGCCTTGGAGCCGGAAACCGACATGATCGATCGCCTCGGCAGCAAGGTCGAAGCCCGCGCCGCGGCTGCCGATAATGTGCACGATCGGCTGGCCATCGGCGTAGAGCCAGCAACCGGGGATGCGTCGGATCGCCGAGGGACGTTCACCGACGGTCAGATCAAAGACCGTCTCGAAGAACGCACGCGTTGCGTGGATATCGGCAGTGCGGATGGTGACATGGTCGAGTTGCATGGCGCGTCTCCTTTCGAGAGGAAACTTAGCTCTTGCGGCATGTCCGGATAATTGACTTAAATCCGAAATTATATTTCGGAGAAAACGAAAGATGCTGCTCGACAATCTGGCCCTGTTCCTGCTGATCGTCGAAAAGGGCGGGCTTTCCGCCGCAGGGCGCGAAAAGGGATTGTCGCCCGCCTCCGTGTCCGAGCGGCTGGCGGCGCTGGAGGCCCATTACGGCGCGGCACTTCTGAAACGGACGACGCGGGCGATCAGCCTGACGGAGGAGGGGCGCCTGCTGGCGGATGGTGCCCGCCGGCTGCTGGCGGAGGCGGACGAACTGGAGAGCGGCATCCGTTCGGGCACGCGCACGATCTCCGGCCCGATCCGGCTGAGCGCGCCGGAGGATATGGGGCGGCGCTATATCGTGCCGATCCTCGACCGCTTTCTCGCCGAGCACCCCGACGTGACGGTCGATCTCAACCTCACCGACGGTTACCTTGACCTGGTCGGCCAGGGCATGGATTTTGCGATCCGCCACGGCGTGCTTGCCGACAGCACGCTGCGGTCGCGTCCGCTCGGGGAGAACCGGCGCGTGGTGTGCGCGGCGCCGGCCTATCTCGAAGCCATGGGGAGACCGGAGCACCCCGACGATCTCTCCCGTCACGACTGCATCATCATGCGCTTCGGCGCCAATCTCGACCGCGAATGGGCCTTTCAGGTCGACGGCAAGCCACACAAGGTCATGGTGCGCGGCCGGCGCGTCGCCAATGATGGCGGGCTGGTGGCGGAGTGGTGCCGCGCCGGCCACGGCATCGCCTTGAAATCGGTATGGGACATCGCCGAAGACCTTGCCTCCGGTGCGCTGGTCGAACTGCTCAAGGACTTTACGGTCGGCGAGACCGGGCTGCAGATCGTCTATCCGCCGCTGAGCGTGCAGCCACGTCGGGTGCGGCTGTTGATCGAGCGCATCGCGTCGGATCTGAGCTCAATTGAAAGCGTCCTGACAGGGACGAAGCGAAGCTGAGGGCGGCACCGCCCTCCATCCCCGACCCATGGCTTGCTGCAGACCCGGAAGCTTGCAGCCCCCTCAGCGTACAGTTTCCGACGCCGATCGGTTGCGGAACTGCCGACGATAACTTGCCGGCGAAATCGAGAACGCCCGTGTGAAATGCTGGCGGAGCGAGACGGTGGAGCCGAAGCCGGCCATGTCGGCGATGTGATCGACGGAACAGGTGCCGGTTTCGAGCAGGCGCTGCGCCACAGCGAGGCGCTGCGCCAGCAGCCATTGGGTAAAGGTCGTTCCGGTCTTCTTGCGGAAATGACGGGTGAAGCTGCGCAGGCTCATGCCAGCGTGATCGGCGAGCCGATCGAGCGACAGCGGCTCGTCGAGATGTTCGATTGCCCAGGCGATTGTTGCTCCGAGCGGGTCGCCGCTGCCGGGGGCGGGGAGCGGCGCTTCGATATATTGCGCCTGATCGCCGTGGCGATGGGGCGCTACGACCAGCCGGCGGGCGATGCGGTTGGCGATCTCGGCGCCGTGGTCGTTGCGCACGATGTGCAGGCAGCAGTCGATCGCCGCCGCCGTTCCAGCTGACGTCAGGATGTTGCCCTCGTCGAGATAGAGCGCGTTCCGGTTCAGCGCGACCTGAGGGTAGGCACGCTCGAATTCATCGGCCCAGGCCCAGTGCGTCGAGGCTGCCCGCCCGTCGAGCAGGCCGGCTTCGGCGAGCACGAAGGTGCCGAGACAGAGGCCGACGAGCCGGGCGCCACGGCCGTGGGCGGCGCGCAGGGCCTCAAGCAGCCTTTCCGACGGACGGGTGCCCGGATCGTTCCAGGCCGGCACGATGATCGTATCCGCCTCCGCAAGGCTCGCGAGATCGCGCTCCACCTCGATGCTGAAGCCGGACATGGTGCGGATGGAGCCGGTCTTCTCTCCGGCAATCAGTAGGCGGTAACGCGGCGCGCCGAGCTTCAGGAGGTCGTCGCCGAAGACGATGCAGGGCACCGAGAGGTGAAACGGGCTGATACCCTCAAAGGCGACGATGGCGATGGTGTGCATGTCCTGGCCGATACTCATTCACTCAATTTGGCCGGAACCTATCATATATTGTCATTCAGGCCACTTTCGTGACGGCGTCGGATTGGTGATTTTCGCGGATATCGAACGCGAAAGGAACCTCCCATGACACAACACCCGACCATCCGGACGATCGCCGGCGCCCCTGTACCCGAAAGCCTCGATCCCAAGACGACGGCGCTTTTGGTGATCGATTTCCAGAACGAATATTTTGCCGGACGCATGCTGATCCCGGACGGGGAGAAGGCGCTCGCCAATGCCAAGCGGCTGATTGCGCGCGCCGATGTCGAGGGCATGAAGGTCTATCATATCCAGCATGTCACGCCGGCCGGAAGCCCTGTCTTCGCCGAGGATAGCGAGACCGCTGCGTTTCACCGGGACATTCAGCCGGCCGCCGATCACTCGGTGGTGCGCAAATCGTCGGTCAGTGTCTTTGCCAGTACGGATCTCGCTGCGCAGCTGAAGCAGGAAGGCGTCGATACGCTCGTCATGTCAGGGCTGATGACCCATGCCTGTGTTGCCGGTGCGGCGCGCGATGCCGTGCCGCTCGGCTTCAACGTCATCGTCGCTTCGGACGCCTGCGCCACGCGCGACCTCGACACGGGTGATGGCGGCGTCGTTCCGCATGCGGTGCTGCATCGTTCGTCGCTGGCGACGATCGACGACACCTTCGGCGACATCCTGACGACCGACGAGGTTCTCGCGCTGGCGCGCCGGTCCTGATTGTCGGGCGCCTGTCTGGGCGGACTTTTCCGAAAGGTCGTGATCCGGCAGAACTGCCGGTCGAAGTCTGTTAGGCCGAGCCGCGCAGCATGATCTCGGCACTCAAGAGAATGCGCTCGTCCTCGGGGAAGGCGCCGCCATCGTCGGCGGTCTCCCCGAGCTTGAACAGCAAGAGTTCGATCGCCAGCCGGCCGATCTCGTTGTAGTTCTGCGCCACAGTCGTCAGCGGCGGGCAGGTATAGCGCGACAGCGGATGGTCGTCATGGCCGGCAACCCTGATATCGGCGTCGGCATCACGCCCGACCTTGAGGCCTGACTGGAAGGCGGCGGCGATGACGCCGAAGGCGACGCGGTCGTTGGCGCAAAGCACCGTCTGCGTTGGAAAACCGCCGGCGCCGAGGATGCGCAGAGTCTCGTCGAAGCCGAATTTTTCGAAATCCCAAGCGGCATTCGGCGTAGTCTCGACCAGCGCCGGCTCCATCTTCAATTGCTGCATCGCTTCCAGATAGGCGTCGCGCCGGGCGATGGCGTTGTTGTTGACCGGCGGCATGCCGAAGTAGCAGGGCGGGCTGCCGGAGCGGCAGAGGTAGTCGACCATCAGCCGGAAGCTCTGGCGGTTGTCGGTGCCGACGAAGGAGGAACTGTCGTCGAGCGGCGAGTCGACATAGATCAGCGGAATACTGTCGCCGAGCGTCGTCAGCGTCCTGTGGTGCGATTGCACGCCGAGCGGGGCAATGATGGCACCGGCGACGTTCATCGACTTGAAGGTCTCGATCGCCCGTTCCTCCATCTCCGGCCGCCCGTCGGAGGAAAGCACGAAGGCCAGGAAACCCGCCTGGTTGGCGATGTGCTCGATCCGGCGCGTCAGCGCCATGTAGAACGGGTCGGTCGAGTTCGGCACGATGACGCCGAGGATATTGGTGCGGCGACGGTTGAGGTTGACGGCGAAGATGTTCGGGCGAAAGCCTGACTGCTTGATCGCCGCCTCGATCGCATCGCGGGTTTTCTTGCGGACCGAGCCCGGATCATTGAAGTATTTGGAGACCGTCGGGCGCGACAGGCCGACGAACTCCGAAAAATCCTCCATGGTCTTGATCTGTCTGTCCACGGTCGCCGTACCCCATATTGTTTTGATTTCGTTTATAGGTTCATTTCGAGGGGATAGGCAGTACCGGCCGGCAAATATTCACCGAATGCATGGCCGCTTCTCTCAAGAGCGGGATGCGGGTGGAAAACCGCATACACTTTTCCGCATGCCGCCTACGCTCGGCAGGCCATGAAATAATCCTCAAGAACCCTGTCGACTGCAGCAAGAGCCAGCGGTTTTGCTTTAGCGGCGACTTCGCCATCGCGAACGCGCTCGTAACTGCCGGGGAGATACTGGCTGATCAGCGTTTCCGGTATGGTGACGCCGTCGAGCAGTGCGAGAAGTTCTTCGACGGCCGCCGCGACCTTCGGGTGCGGCCAGTAATAGCGAATGCGGTCGCTATAGGAGAAATGCCGCTGCAGCCGCTGAGCTTCCGCCGAGCCGTGGTAATACTTGCCCCAGTTCGCCGGCTCCTCGCGCATCACTGCCTCGGTGACCGATGCCAGCGTCTGCTTGCGGGCGTCAGGAAAGAGGAAGGCGGCAATCTGGTCGAGGCCGTAAAGCGCTTCGCGCAAAGCGAAGGTCAGGCCCGGGCCGACCTTGAGAATGGCAAACCCGTCGGAGACGAGAGCACGTAGCGCCTCCGGCGTCTGGTAGTCGGTCGAATGCGCCTCGAAGACGACGCCGTCGAGTTGTTTCAGGCTGGCGCTGAGCTTTGCCGCTTTCGCCCTGTCATAGGCGATGACGTTCTCGTTGCCGAACTCGACACCCGGCTGGACCACCGCGCCGACGACGCGCCCGAAGGCGTCGGCAGCACCAGCCTTTTCGAAGGCCTGACGATGTACAGATACGGTCTCGATCGCAGCCTCGGGTGCGGTGACCTCCAGCGTGTCGAGCTCTTCCAGCGCACCGCCCGGAACCGGCACTTCGGTGCCGATGATATATACGGGGGCGACGCCATTCTCTCCGCGAATGGCGGATTCTGCGGCCGCTGCGAGGCGCGCTGCGCGCTCCGCCGTCACGGCATCGGGCAGAGCTACGGGCTCGCTGGCGCAGCCCATGCTGGTGTCCAGATGTAGCTTGGTGAAGCCGGCCTTCGCATAGGCCTTGATCATCGTCTCGGCCTTGGCCATAGCCTCATCCGCCGGCAGGTGCTTCCACGGGTTCGGGCCGAGATGGTCGCCACCGAGGATGATCTTTTCCTTGGGGAAGGCGACGCGATCGGCGATCTCCGCGACGAAGCGGGTGAAATCAGCGGGCGTCATGCCGGTATAGCCGCCGTCCTGGTTCACCTGGTTGCAGGTCGCCTCGATCAGCAGAGCGGCATCTTCGTTGCGGGCGCGCAGCATGGCGGCTTCGATTACCAGCGGGTGGGCCGAGCAGACGGAGGGAATACCGCGCGGGCCGGGGCGTTCGGACCAGCGGGCGATGTCGATCAGAAGATTCTGTTGCATGGCGGTCAGCCCTTTTTCGCGGTGATGAAGGTTTCGAGATCGGCGCGCGTCGAGGCGCCTTCCATCGGGCCGGAAATCAAGACGGCGCGCGCGCCCGAGGCATTGGCGAATTCCAGCGCTTCAGCCGGCTTCGCCCCGTTCAGCCAGAAGGTGACGAAGGTCGCGCCGAAGCAGTCGCCAGCGCCGGTGGGATCGATTTCCTCGACCGCAAAGCCGGGGTGCGAAAGCGTCGTTTCGCGATCGAAGTAGCTGGCGCCCTCGGCACCGCGCTTGACGACGACGACCTTGATGCCAGTCGCGAGCAGTTCCGAAACCGCCTCGACCTCGGTCTTCGCCTCGGTAAAGAGGAAGAGCTCCGCGCCACTCGGCAGGAAGACGTCGGTCTTGGCGAGCACCGTGCGGAGCGCCTCGCGCATGCCGGGGCTGTCGAGGATTTCGGGGCGAAGGTTCGGGTCGAAGGAGACCGTGCCGCCCGTCGATTTGATGATCTCGATCGCCGCGATGATGCTCTCGACGACGCTCGGGGCGTAGAGCGACGAGCCCATCACATGCAGGTGGCTGCAGGTTCCGACCAGCGCGCGGGTTGCCTCATCGAGCCTGATCGTACCGCAGGCGCTGTGGCGGATGTTGAAGACGAAGGCACGGCTGCCGTCGGCGCGATAGCGCACGAAGGCGCTGCCGGTGGTGCCGAGCGGATCGACTGATATACCCGAGATATCGACGCCGTCTGCTTTCAACCGATCGAGGTTGACGTGGCCGAAATCGTCGTTGCCGACGCGCGAGATCATGGCCGCTGCCTGGCCAAGCTTGCCCACCTGGTCGATGAAGATCGCCGGCGCGCCCGAGGGGTAAGGGCCGATCAAAGGGGTCGCCTGGCGAAAGCCATCGCCCTTTTCGGTGGCGATGATCTCCACGAGGATTTCGCCGATCGTCAGTATCTTGTGCATGGGGTTGTTTCTCTTCGGAAAGATCAGCGCTTTGCCTGCTTGGCGCGCACGTCGAGCCAAACGGCGATCAGGATCACCAGGCCCTTGACGATGAGCTGGTAGAAGTAGGGGACCGACAGCATGTTCATGCCGTTGTTCATGACGCCGATGATGAGCGCGCCGATCAGCGTGCCGACCATGGTGCCGACGCCGCCGGCAAGCGAGGTGCCGCCGAGTACGGCCGCGGCGATCGCGTCGAGCTCGTAGCTCATGCCGGCATTGGTCTGGGCGGAGAACAGGCGGGAGGACAAAAGCACGCCGCTGATTGCCGCCTTGACGCCGGTGATCATGAAGTTGGTGATCTTCAGTCGATCCACCTTGATGCCGGACTAGAGGGCAGCCTCGCGGTTGCCGCCGGTGAGAT
>NZ_JAEPRP010000092.1:0-28109 GCF_016652895.1 Ensifer sp. SSB1 | reverse complement strand
CGATACACCAACCAGCGAAAAGCCCATGAAGAGGTGGTCGACGAGGGAATCGCGCCGCACCGCCGACAAAACACCCACGGGGATACCGATCACCCACGAAACGAGCGCCGCGCAGATGGTGAGAATGAGGGTGTTAGGGAAGGCGTTCAGGATCAGCGTCGTCACGTCTCGATTGAGTTTGATCGAAACACCGAGATCGCCCTGGAGGGCAGCAAAGAGGAACCGGAAATACCGCGTGAGGAGCGGATCATCGAGGTGCATCTGGGCCCGGACGCGCGCGATAACGTCTGCGCTCGCATGCTCCTTCATCAAGAGCGCGATGGGGTCGCCGGGAATCACGTTGAGCATGATGAAAAGCAGCGCCGTGATGCCGATCAGAACAGGGATCGAGATCGCGATACGCTTTATCACGAAGGTCAGCATCGAAAGAAATCTTTCACTCAGCCTCGCCGCACCGCAGGCGCAGGGAGGTTGGTCCTACAAGAAGGGGAAACGAGTGTGCGGGCGTTGGGTTACCAACGCCCGCCAGCAAAAACGTCTTATTCGACTTCCATCTTGTAGTAGCTCATATCGCTCCAACCGTTCCACGGCACCACGAAGTTCTTCACCCGCGGCTGGACCACATAGGCGTGGTCGAGGCTGAACATCGGTACCCAGGCGGCATCTTCCTGCACGATCCGGTCGGTCATCTTCTGATAGAGCGCGCAACGCTCCTCGGCATTGGTCATCGAGCGGGCCTTGTCGAGTGCTGCAAAGACCTCCTCGTCGTTGTTGTTGTAACCACGAACTGCCGTGCCGCTCTTGCTGAAGAACGTGTAGAAGAAGTTGTCCGGATCGTTGAAGTCAGCGGACCAGTTCTGCGTGTAGTTGTCGACCGTGCCAGCCTTGCGGCTGGCGAAGTAGGCCGACTCGTCCATCGTCTTGATCTGCGCGTTGAACCCGGCCTCCTTGATCTGGGCCTGAATGATCTGGTTCATGTCCGACCATTTCGAGGACCAGCTGCTGACCTGTGTGAGGTTGATGTCCACACCATTGGGGTAGCCCGCCTCTGCCAGAAGCTGCTTGGCTTTTGCCGGGTTGTATTCGATCGGTGTGGCAGCGGTGTAGCAGCTGATGCCGCGCGGGATGACGCCGTTCTCGATCGCACCCTTGCCGTAGAAATTCTTCTGGAGAATTTCATCGCGATTGATCGCCATCTGGAACGCCTTGCGGACGCGAACGTCGTCGAAGGGCTTCAGTGCCTGGTTGATGTGGTAGTAGTACATGCCGACGCGAGGGCCTGACCGAACCTGGTCTTTCCACTGATCGCTCCCGATAAAGTAGGGGAGCTGCGTTGGCGCATAATCGATGTCGAAAACATCCAGCTCACCCGATTCAAACAGGAGGCGCAGCGTTTCCGGGTCCGCAACGACCCGGATGATGATTTCGTCGAGCTTCGGACGGCCCTTGAAATACTTTTCGTTGGCCTCGAGGATCTGGTTGTCGTTGAGGTTGTATTCCTTCAGGATGAAGGGGCCGGTGCCGTTGGTCGTCTCAGGTGTCAGTCCATATTGATCGCCGAGCGGCTCGGTGAATTTCCGGTTGTAGATCGAGGCGCCCGGGCTGGCGAGCAGCGCGATAAAGGCTGCGTAGGGTTCCTTCAGGACGATCTTGACAGTGTACTTGTCCACCGCCTGCAATCCGGGAACCGAGGTAGCGGTGCCTTCCAAACGTTCCGCGGCGCCATCGACGAAGTTGAGGATGTCGGTGCTGAGGGCCTTGGTCTTGGGATCAAGCATGCGCCCGAAGGTATAGACCACGTCGTCTGCCGTCAGTTCCTCGCCATTGTGGAAAAGCACGCCCTGGCGAAGATGGAATGTGTACGTCTTGCCGTCTTCGGAGACTTCCCAACGCTCGGCGAGGCCGGGCACCAGTTGTGTCTGACCGGGGCCGCTTGTCTCTGCTTCCACGAGGCGATCGTAGACGTTGAGAGGCAGCGTATAGAAATCCTGCGTCATCTGAACGTCGACAGTCTTCGGATCCTCCTGGTAGGCGATCCGAAGTACGTGGTCGGCCGCTAGGCCGCTGGAGGTCAGGGCAAGCGTCACAAGCCCCGTTGCCATCAGAAATTTGACCCTATTGAGCATTTTCGTTCCCTTCTTATTAGTTCCCCATCCGGGTCGGCGGCCACGACAATCGCGGCGTCCTTTCCCGGCGGTCTCATTGTCGGACCAGTGTCCGGTTCAGCCTGTACTGCGGGCCATCGTCGGCTCGTGCGCGCCCGCCGATGGGCCAGCAACCTGCCATGCCCCCGCTTGCTCAAGCTTCAGCATCTCGTCGATATCCTGCCTATGGCGGACCGTTCTGAAGCGATTTCCTTCGACAAGGACCTCCGCGACGAGATCGCGGGAGTTGTATGTCGATGCCATCGAAGCGCCATAGGCTCCCGCACAGTCAAAGGCGAGCAGATCGCCCGCGTTGAGCGTGCCAAGCCCTTCATAGGATCCGAACTTGTCGGTGCTCTCGCAGATCGGGCCGACGAGGCTGTAGGCGGGAGCCTGTTCACCTGCTTGCGGCGCGCGAAGGGGGAGGATGGGGTGGTGTGCGTCGTAGAGCGCCGGGCGCATCAGATCGTTCATCCCGGCATCGAGAATTCCCATGGGGCCGTTCGCCATGTCTTTCAGATAAAGCAGCTCAGTGACGAGCAACCCCGCCCGCCCAACCAGCCAGCGGCCCGGCTCGACAGTCACCTTGCAGCCGAGATTGCCGACGGTCTCATGGATGATCGCGGCATACTCGGCGATGTCCGGACCAGCTTTTCCATCGTCAGCGATACCGATGCCGCCGCCGAGATCGAGGCGCGGGACAGCCAGGCCTTGGTCGCGCATCGACGTTACAAGGTCAGCCATCGTCGCAAAGGCTTTGCGAAACGGCGTCATATCCTGGATCTGCGATCCGATGTGAACGGCGACGCCAACCAGTTCCAGCTCGGGCCGTGCGGCAGCTTCGGCGTAGATGTTCGCCACATCACCGATCGCGATGCCGAACTTGCTCTCTTTCGTGGCTGTCGTGATCTTTGCGTGTGTCTTGGCATCGATATCGGGATTGACGCGGATCGCGACGGGTGCGCGCTTACCGAGGGAACGTGCCACCTCGGCGACGGCCGTGATTTCGGCAGGCGACTCCACGTTAATCTGATGGATACCCACCTCGATGGCACGGGCGATTTCAGCACGGGTCTTGCCGACACCGGAGAAGATGATCTTCGATGCCGGCACCCCTGCGGCCAGCGCGCGCTCCAGCTCGCCACCGGAGACAATGTCCATGCCGCAACCGAGGTCGGACAGCAGGCGCAGCACCGAGATGTTGCTGTTTGCCTTGACCGCAAAGCAGATGGAAGCCCCGATAGGGTGGACGGCGGCTGCAAGCTGCGCGTAGGTCGAGCGGATGGCATTCGCGGAGTAGCAATAAAAGGGCGTCGGCACCGCATGCGCGACCGCGCTCAGACAGACATCCTCGACATGCAGGCTGCCTGCCCGATAGCCGAGCCACTTCCGGTTACCGCCCTGACGGTTCATCGCTTCTGCACGCATGTCATTTGCCCATCACGAATATTAGCATTGCACGTTTAGCGCGATGATTTCAGAGCTTGTGATGAGAGGGAAATAATTGCTTCGGCTGTCTTATTCAGATTTGATATAGAAGCTGGGCGGCATTTTCGGCCCGTATTATGTGGCTCTTTCGAATGGAAATGAGCGAGACTGGACGATGCGGCTCAATCAACGACAACTAGAAATTTTCAACGCCATCATGATCAACAAGAGCATGATCGCGGCTGCAGCGGCGTTGGGAACATCGCAGCCAACGATCAGTCGCGAGCTACGCGAAATGGAGCAGCGGATCGGTTTCGAGCTGTTCCTTCGCTTCGGAAAGCGCCTGACGCCGACAAATCAGGCGCTGCTCTTGCACGAGGTTGTACGCCGTGCCTTCGTTGGCATGGAGGAAATCGGCCGGGCCGCGTCGGCGATCCGGATGCACAATGCCGCAAACTGCCGGGTCGCAACGATCCCCGCCTATGCCGAGGCCATCATCCCGCGCGTGGCACAGCGGCTGTTGAAGCTACGCCCGGCCGTTCATCTTTCTCTGCATTCCCTGGAGGAATTGTCGCTGCAACACGAAATGGCGACGACCGTGTTCGACTTGGGGGTCACAGAGGGACGATTCGAATATCAGGGGGTTGTCTCGCAACGCATCAATGTCGGAGACCTGGTTTGCGTTCTGCCCGTCGGACACTCCCTTTCAGCCAAGAGAATTCTCGAACCGACCGATTTCGAAGATGCGCCGTTCGTTTATTTCTCGCAGGATGATCCGTACCGAAGAAAGCTGGACGACATCTTCTTCGCCGCTGGCGTATCGCGAAGCTATGCCGTCGAAACGACGACGGCAGCAAGCGTGTGCTCGATGGTTTCAGCCGGGGTGGGCGTGTCGATCATCAATCCGTTGACAGCCGCGAACTATGTGGGCAAGGGCGTGGTCTTAAGGCGATTCAGCGTTGGCGTACCCTATTCGCTCGCCGTATGGCGCCCGACGCGCAAGGCGGGGTCAACGGCCGCCGAAAAATTCACTTCGGTTTTGAAAGAGGTTGCCCTCGAGATGCGTGCAACACTTCTGTCCGCAATGGAGGAAGCGCCACACTTCCCTCCCCTCCCGTTACCGGCCCGGCCGCGCCAATGACCGCAATGTCGACGATGTCGTCCCGTGACGCGGTCGGGTCTTCCTCATTCAGAAAAGCGTTCTTTAGATTGTCGCCCGACTGCCGTTCCATTCCAGCGACAATCTTCGGCGGCATGGAACGTCGCCTGCATCACTTCCTCTTCGGCCATCCGAATACGCACCAGATTCCGCGGGCCTTTGCTGCATCCTCCGCCGGCCAATCATCTTAAGGCTGCCTTAAGGCTGCGGCGTGATCGCTCCGCCGACGATGGAAGACGAGGACACAACCACGATGCGGAAAGCAGGCCTTCTGGCACTCATGTGGGTTTTGATTGCTGCAATCCTGCCGGCTCGCGCACTCGAAGCGCCCCTGCCGATGGATGAAGCCTTCGAGCCCATGGTCGTGAGGAAAGATGACGGCCGGCTGACGATCACCTGGAAGATTGCTGACGGCTACTATCTCTACAGGGATTATCTTTCAGCAGTGAGTGGTGACGATCGGCCGCTGGTTCTTCAGACGGAGCCTGGCAAGATCAAGGACGATCCGGGCTTCGGCACGACCGAAGTCTATTACAAGGAGGCCGCGGCTTCCGTTTCCGACGTGCCCAAGACCATTCGCCTAACCTACCAGGGCTGCCAGGATGGAGGGCTGTGCTATCCGCCGACGACCCGGACGATCGATACCGCCGCAATGACCATCAGCAAGCCGGGTGGCGGCGGTTTTGCCTTTACACCGACCAATGATGCCAGCACGGCCGAAGTGGGCGCCAGTGGCTTCTCCATCGCCGGCGACGGCGGCTCAACGGTCGTCGACCGGCTCATGACCGGCGGCGGGCTTGCCCTGCTTCTTTCCGGCTTTCTCGGTTTCGGCCTGCTGCTTGCCTTTACCCCTTGCGTCTTCCCGATGTACCCGATCGTCGCGGCCATGCTCACGCGTGAGGGAGAAGGGCTGACGGCGACGCGGCTTCATGCTTGCATCCGCCTACGTGTTGGCCCTCGCTTCCGCCTTCGGTCTCCTCGGCATCGCGGCAGCGTGGTCCGGGCAAAGCCTGCAGATCGTGCTGCAATCGCCCGTCGCGATCGGCGTGGTCGCAGCACTGTTCGTCCTCCTGGCGCTCTCCAGCTTCGGGCTCTTCCAAATCAAGCTGCCGGCAGCGGTCGGCAACGGCCTGAGCGGCGGCCCGAAAAAAGGTGGCTCGGTCGGCGCCGCCGCCCTGCTCGGCCTTTCTTCCGCCGTCCTCATCGGCCCCTGCGTGACCGCGCCGCTTGCCGGCGCCCTTCTCTACATTGTCCGGACGGGCGATGTTGCGGTCGGCGCACTCGCCCTCTTTGCCCTCGGCATCGGCAAGGGCATCCCGCTGGTCATCACGGCGACGATCGGCGGCAGGGCACTGCCGCGCGCCGGCGCGTGGATGGAGAATGTGCGGCACGTCTTCGGCTTCGCCTTCCTGGGAACGGCAATTTGGCTGGCGACGCCGCTGATACCGGAACGCTTCCTCCTCCTGCCCTGGGCGGTACTGGCCCTCGCTTTCGGCATTTACGCGGGCGCTTTCGACGGGCTGAGGCGCACGCGCGGCTATGGGGTGCTGGCAGGCTCAGGTGCCGTCCTCTCCCTCCTTTGGGGCAGTCTCCTACTGGTGGGTTTCGGCCTTGGGGCCAGCGATCCGCTCACCCCGCTCGGCCCGCTCAAGGGGGCGGCGGGAATTGGCCAGAAAGCCGCTATCCAGAAGTCGGATTTCACCAAGGTCAGACCTGTCGTCGGGCTCTCCAGCTTCCTCGATACAGCAGCCGCCGACAAGCAAGCCACCCTCGTCTATGTCACCGCGGACTGGTGCGTCACCTGCCGCACGATCGAACGATCCGTTCTGAAGGCGCCCGATGTCGCTGCCAGTCTTGAAGGGGTCCGGTTGGCAAGTCTCGATGTCAGCACCCTCGATGGGGAGAATGGCGCACTGATGCGTTCACTGGCCGTCGTCGGCCCGCCAACCATGATCTTCTTCGACAGCAGCAAGCAGGAGGCGCCCGGGACCCGCCTTGTCGGCGAAATCACACCCGCCGCGCTTGCGGACGCGGCACGGACTGCGAAGGGCGGCGCGCGATGAATGCCGTCGCGATAGGTCCCTTCGCCTTTTCCGGCGATCGATTTTCGGTGATCGCCGGGCTGATCGTCTTCATGCTGGTCGGCTCCCTCCTTGCCGCCCGCGTCGACAACCGGCTCGGAACCTTTACGACAGCTGCGGCGCTTCTCGGAATTGCCGGCGCGCGGGCGGGGCATGTGCTCGTCCATGCCGAGAGCTTCCTGCAGGAGCCATTGCGTGTTCTCGCCATCTGGCAGGGCGGCTTTTCCCCGACAGGCGGCCTCCTCGGCGTTCTCCTCGCGGCCGTGCTGCTCTGGCGAAAGGCACCTAAAGCCACACCTTGGGCGATCCTGCCGCTCGCTGCCGGCTTCTTCGTCTGGGTCGTCGTTACAACCCTCACCGATAGCGGGACTGCACCCCGTGCCCCGGGCACATCCTATGCCGTGCTTGCACGGGACGAGACCCTTGCCATCGCTGACCGCAAGGGCCGCCCGGCGGTTCTCAATCTCTGGGCAAGCTGGTGCCCACCCTGCCGGCGGGAAATGCCGATGATGGCTGAGATAGCCACAAGCAATCCGGAGGTCGACTTTCTCTTCGCCAACCAGGGCGAAAGCCGTGCTGTGATAGGAGCCTATCTGCGCCAAACCGGCGTCGACCTGGAAACCATCCTTGTCGACCCCTTTTCCGACCTATCCCGGCACTATGGCGCGATCGGCCTGCCAGCCACGCTTTTCATCAACCCGGATGGCACGCTCGCCGCCACCCATCTCGGCGAAATCTCCCGCGAGACAATCGCCGAGCGGCTCGCCGCCTTTCCATCTGAGGACAGGAAGCAGACAGAATGACAGCCCCGGTCTTTCCGACTTTCGCCGTTTGCCTGCGCGGCATGATCCTCGCCATCGCCGCCCGCGGCCCCAATCCATTCGCACAAGGAAAAATCTGATGCTCACCCGCAGAACCGTTCTGACCGCCACGGTCGCGACCGCCGCCGCCGTGTTTGTCGGAGGCAGATCATCCTTCGCCCAGCAATTGACCAAGGAGGAGGTGTTCTTTGACAAGGACGCGCCCGTCCTCGGCAATCCGAAGGGCGATGTCACCGTCGTCGAATTCTTCGACTATCAGTGCCCCTACTGCAAGAAAGTACATCCGACGGTCGAAAAGGTGGTCAAGGCCGACGGCAACGTGCGGCTGGTACTGAAGGACTGGCCGATCTTGGGCGAAGCCTCCGTCTTCGCCGCACAGGCCGTGCTTGGAGCCGCCCAGATCGGCAAATATCGGCCGGCGATGGAGGCTCTGATGAAAACCAAGGCAAGGCTCTCGCACGACGATATCGAAAAGGCCCTGACGGACGCGGGTCTTTCGATGAAAGAGCTAACGGCGGCCGTGAACACGCACAACGCCAAGATTTCCGGGCTGCTCGACCGCAACTACAGTCAGGCCCTCGCCTTCAATTTCGCCGGCACGCCATCCTTCATCATCGGGTCCGCGATCGTTCCAGGCGTTCTGGATGAAGACGGGCTGAAGAACGCCATCGCCAAAGCCCGCGGCTGAAGCACGCGGGCAGCTGCAGCTTGTCGGGATGACGCGGTAGTCATCCCGTAGGGTCAGTTGCAAGCCTACAGATTCCCGGCCGGGGCGGCTGCAGCTTGTTGGCAAAATCGATCTTCAGCGGATCGAAGGGTGCCAGACTGAACCGAGGCTCACAGTCGCCACGAAGAGGCCACCCAGCGCGCCGCCGATTACCAGATTGAACGGGAGAGGTCTTTTCATCACGTAACATGGAAGGCTGAAGGCACCTCGATCGTGCCGCAAGAGGCAGGTTTCAGCCTCACTTCCCACCAATCAAAAGTCGACCCTTGCCCGGAAGCTGGATGGTATCTTGGCAGCAAGCTCCCTCCAGGCGTGTTCGAACCGAGAGCTTGCGGACTGCCAAGGAGGCATCCCCTTTCTTGCCGTAACACGCGCGAGGACGGGCCCACCTGCTCTTTCAACTGTTACGATCACGCTTTGATGCCCGTCGTTTTCTGCG
Organism: Ensifer sp. SSB1; assembly: GCF_016652895.1. Lineage (NCBI taxonomy): Bacteria > Pseudomonadati > Pseudomonadota > Alphaproteobacteria > Hyphomicrobiales > Rhizobiaceae > Ensifer > Ensifer sp. SSB1. Next base: position 19,310 of record NZ_JAEPRP010000092.1, on the reverse strand, counting down.
ATCTTGTCCGCAAACGACCTGCCACAGGCCACGGCACGACTGTCGTTGGCGTGAAAAGATCCAACGCAGTCGCGGGTAATCCGCCCAAGCAGGTGAACGTGAAACAGGTATCGGTGCATGTTTCTACTCTAACAACGGCATCGCATTCTACTTATTAGCAGCATTTGGCACAGTCTGCGCGTGACAGTTGCGTGACCCGCCCCCTGACGACAAACCAACTGGATCGGTGTCCGGCTCCCGGGCGCCTCCTGCATGCGCTTGTCGCGGCGATTGCAGCAGGCGTATGCTTCCATGTGAGGGGGTTGGACGCAAACGTCTCAGCTCGTGCGCATTGCAATCCGTTAGGGCCCGCCGCTTAAATGGCCGAAGAACGCATCCAGCGCCGTCTTGCTGCAATCGTCGTCGCAGACGTCGTTGGTTACTCGCGCTTGATGGAGGAGGACGAGGTCGGGACGCTGGCAATACTAAAAGAGCGCCGGGCGACGATTCTTCAGCCTCTCGTCAGGGCTCATGGCGGCCGCATTGTCAAAGTGATGGGCGACGGAGTCCTCCTCGAGTTCGCAAGCGCGGTCAACGCCTTGTCAGGAACAATCGAATTGCAGCGGAAGATGGCAGATGCCAACGCTTCCCTCCCCGCCGCACGGCGTATCGTCTTGCGCATCGGCATTAATCTCGGCGACGTCGTCATAGACGGCAGCGACCTTTATGGCGACGGCGTCAACATCGCCGCACGGCTACAAGGCCTCGCTGACCCGGGCGCCATCTATGTGTCGGCGGCGATACGAGATCAGGTCAACCGCAAGCTCGTCCTCAACTTTGACGACCTCGGACCAACGTCCCTGAAGAACATCGCGGAACCGGTTCATGTCTACCGCCTCTGCTCGGAATCGGCCCCGAATTGCCGCGAGGGACAATCCGCGCTGCCACTGCCTGCGAAACCGTCAATCGCGGTACTGCCTTTCACCAACTTCAGTGGCGACCCCGAACAGGATGTGTTTACGGATGGATTGACGGAAGACCTCATCACCGACCTTTCAAGAAATCCCGGCCTCTTCGTCATCGCTCGGCATTCGACCTTTGCCTACAAGGGAAAATCACCTGACCTTCGATCGGTCGCGCGTGAATTGGGCGTTCGCTATATCCTGGAGGGCAGTGCGCGCCGCGCCGGCGGACGTGTGCGCATCAATGTGCAGCTTATCGATGCTGCCGGCGGAGATCACCTCTGGGCCGAACGCTTCGACCGAAACCTCGAAGACATCTTCGCCGTTCAGGACGAAGTCGGGGACAAGATCGTCGAGGCCCTTGTGGGACGCTTTGCGCAACCACCCGCACGGAAACGCCCGAAGAGCCTCGAGGCCTATGATCTTTGCGTGCGCGGGCGAAGCTTGATCTCCGCGTTCAACAGTTCCCCGGAAGCGCTTCGAGAGGCCGAGATCGTATTGAGCCGGGCCGTTGCCATCGATTCCGGGTATGCGGAAGCCTTTCGTTGGCTGGCTTTTGTTCACTGGCAATTGTGGGCTCAGGGCATCGAACCCACGGGAACGAACCGGACACGAGCCCTTGAGCTGGCCCGCAAGGCAGTGGCATTGGACGAGAACGACGCCGCCAGTCATTGGTTTATCGGATACTTGCTTGCCTATGAAAAGCGCTGGCCCGAGTCCGATGCCGCGTTCGCTGCCACCTTCAGACTGGAACCGAACAATGCAGATGCGCTCGCCATCCGTTCGGAGCTTGTGGCGTTCGCAGGTCGTGCATCGGAAGCAATCGAACTGGCCCAAAGAGCGCTCCGAATGAACCCGCATCCGCCCGGGTGGTACTATTGGCAGCTTGGGTTCGCCCATTACGCGGCCTGCCAATATGAAGAGGCCGTCAGGATTCTGCGCATGGAGGCGATCTATCGCAGTCCCTCGCGCCGCATACTGGCAGCGAGCCTTGCCCAACTCGGACGCAGAGATGAGGCGATGCGTGAAGCAGCTCTTTTTATGGCGATGGCCCCCAAATTCACCATCGCTCACTGGGCTGCCGCGCAGCCCGCCCGCGACCCGCAGATAGTCCAGCGATTCATCGAAGGCTATCGCATGGCCGGATTGCCGGAATGACTGCACCTTGGGTTTCCGGCTGCTTCGTTAAGGTTGCCGCTGGAAGCATTTGACCGGGCGGGTTTGTAAGCTGCCTCAGCGAGGCGAAGCCGTTCCGTTTCCTCCAGAACGACTGCGCAGACATCACATTGCCGAACACCGCCAGCGGCAGCGTCGTCGACCACACGGGAAAACGCCACACGCAGTGAACGGAACCATTTCACCAGTCGGGGATTGCTCCTGTGCGAGTTGAGGAGTTCCCGAATGAGCAAGGACAAGAAAGCCCAAGAGGCAATAGAGGAAACGGGCAAGGAGCCTGCGGGCGGCGAGCATCTTCCGACCGCCGGGCCTCACGCCAAGGACAGGCTCACCGACAAGAGTAAAACCCCGGGCACCGGTTCGCTGCCCGACAACGACGATGAAAGCGTTGTGCCCGGAAGCGGCTGAACTGTCATGCCCGCCTCCATCGAAGGAGGCCCGTCCTTGCCGGACGTTTCTCTCTACTGCTCGGCAACGTTCAGACTACCTGTGCCGCGACCGTGTGGATCGAGTTGTTGCCGTAGCCCTGACGGTTCCACTCGGCGCGTTCAGGTTGGCTCCGGCCCGCCATGTCGGTGGCGCGCGCCCGCACGGTAAGCGGGCCGGTCCGCTCAAGTCTGGTGATCAGCTCCCACCATTGCCAGGCAGACCGCCGCCGTTCACCAATGAGCCGCGCCTCGCGCCACGGGCCACCGTTCAGGCTTACATCGACCTTGGATATACTCCCGCCGCCCGACCAAGCGACACCACGGATCGCCGTCTCGCCACGCGGCAGGTTTTCTCCCTGGTCAGGCGAAGATATCAGCGCTCGCACGTTCATCAGCTTCACCGGCGCGCACTCGTCTTGGCCTTCCCGCACCCAATGGTACCAGTACTTCTCCATTTGATAGTGTGCCGCGCAGGGCTGGTCGGTTACGATGATCTCGGTCAGCCACTTGACGGATGCGACCGCGTACCATCCCGGCACGATCAGCCGCAAAGGGTAGCCATGAGGTAAGGGCAGCGGCTCGCCGTTCATCTCGTAGGCAAGGAGGGCGTCGGCTTCGCGGATCTGCTCGATACTGAGGCCACGTTCAAAACGAACGGGCGCGCCATGCTCGTCGATGATCCCGCTGTCCGCACCGCGGAATGTGACCTCCTTCGCACCGGGCTGAAGGCCAGCTCGCTCAAGCACCTCCATCAAGGGAACGCCTGTCCACTCGGCTGTGCTGACGGCCCCCAGACCCCAGGCTTCGCCAGCCACGGCCGGTTCGAACAAGCTGCGGCCATTGCCAGCGCATTCCAGCGTCACAACGAGGCTTTCGGCATGGAGGTTGTGAAGCTCCGTCATGCTCAGGCTCAACGGCCTCTCGACCAACCCGCCAATCGAAAGCCGATAGCCGTCGTCGTCAAGGCGCGGAATATCGAAATGGTTGCGTAAGTAGAACCGCCCGTTGGGCATCACGGCACCACCCGCGAGGTCCGGCACAGAGGTCTCGCCGTTCAGCGGATTGACACGATGTATGAGAAGCCCAGCCTCGATTGCATCCTGGCAAGCATCTGCCGTATCGACCAACGCACCAGAACCTTCAACAATATTGGCATCGCACCCGCCGCTCGAAACGACCGCGGCGCAAGTCGTCGCAGCGGTCACTTCGACCTCCCCGACTTCACGGAATGGCGCCAAAAACGCTTGGAGAACGACCTCATCCGCCGCCTCCGCAATGAAGAACAGTGAATGTGAGCCCCTTGCGACGGCTTCGGCCCTGATCACAACACCGTGGCGAGCGGCATTCGGCCGGCTCAAATGGTTCAGTAACAGAGCTCCCTTGGCCGGATCACGCGCGGGGCAGCTGTCGGGTGAGTGCTGATGGTGCACAATGAACAAGGACATCGAAATCTCCGTGCGGTTTCGCTGCGTCTGTGCTGAAATAATTGCCCATGCGAATGAGGAAAGGTCTTGCTGACCAATATCGCTCAATAAGCCGCAAGTGCTGTACTACGCTCGGCGTCCGCTAGCGGTATCGCAGTGAGCCTCGGCAACTCTCTCAAGGGCATCGACGCCTGAGCGTGCTCGCGTACAGTGTCGTCGTCGCATTGCGGAATGAAAATCGATCACGGTGCTTCCGGTTTCCGTTCCTCACCCGGGAGCGCACTCCGGCTATCGGAACGACTGCGGCGACGACCCCGGCTAAACGTGTCGGGCGTCCAAATGCGCCGTGAGCAGGCGAACAAACATCAGCGCCAGTGCGCCATGGACGGGATTGCGCGCGATGACCACCGTCAGGCCCATGATCCCAGCCCCGGCAGAGTATAGAACGAAGAACGCCTGCTCCGTCGACGCAAACTCTCCGCGCTGCTGCGACGAGAGCGGTACGTTCGCGAGCCAATCGGAAACGAGTGGCGCTAATACCCGGGGATGAGGAGGCGAACCCACGGTAGGAGTGGCATCGAGATGCTTGGCCTATTGGCGGTGCCTGGTCTCTACCGCATTCGCATGCCCGATACGACGAAATGACTATCCTCGCCATCGCGGCGAAGGCTCCATCGTTGTTGAACGACGCGATCCGTCGTTGTATTATTTTATTAATATTTTCATTATGTTAACCTGCGGAAGGAGGACACAATGCGCCTTCCTGAGATACCTTGGGTCGTACCGTTGTCTGTTCGTTTGCAGTCAGGATCAAACCGCATTTTCGCCTCGGTGTACGACGCGCTAGATTTTCTGGAACATGAATGGCCCCTACGTCACGGACAAGGCTATGAGCGGGCCGTCATAACCTGCCGCGCTGCGCTCAATCGCTCTGTTCCGGCGGCGGTCGCGCGGGATGCGTTTATCGGTGCCTGCTTGGAGGCTGGCATGGCAACGTCGGCAGTTGCCAACAACTATCATCATGCCTGCCCAGGATCTCACGGCAACAAGCCGATAGGTTGATATTGCCGAGCCCCGGCTTCGTGCCTGTTGGACACCCGCTATATTGCTCGCCAGTACTTGGAGGCTCTGGCTGCTATCGATGGCCTGACAATCCATCGATAGCAGCCAGTTCGTCGTCGAATGGACTGGAATTTTGCGCGGATGCGTCCTCCCGCTCCCTGCTTTGACGGAAGCAGGATCCGCATTGGCCCCGACACTTCCCACGTTTGTACGGCGGGTATGGCAGCGACGAATTGGCTACCTGACCTGCTTGCTCGAGAGGGGGTTACCAGCTCGCCGCATCAAGAAGCGCGGCTCACGATAAATACTTCTTGTATTTTTTCTGTATTCTTGTCAGGCTTCGTGATGGCAACGGCTCGAGGAAGACATCGTGACCACCATCAACATGTCGCTCAACGACATCCATGAACTGTCGTTGCATGCCTTCAACAGTGCTCGCTTCAGCGCAGAACAGGCCCGGGCGGTGGCACAGGTTGTCACGAGAGCGGAAGCGGACCATTGCAGGTCGCACGGGCTTTACCGCGTGCCGGGATATGTTTCGGCAGTGCGCTCCGGACGTGCGAACGGGCACGCCACCCCCTCGGTTCAGCATCAAGCCGCAAGCGTCCTCTATGTGAATGGCGATCGCGGATTTGCGCCGCTCGCCGCCGAAGCGGGCCGCTCGGAGTTGATTGCGGTTGCCAAGCGCCAGGGAATAGCTGCGATGGCCCTTGGGAACACGCACCATTTTTCAGCTCTATGGGCTGATCTCGAACCGATCGTCGATGCCGGCCTCGTGGCCTGGTGCTTCGTAGTCGGCCAGTGCGCCGTCGCGCCACATGGCGGAAGAAGCCGGTTGATGGGAACCAATCCCATCGGGTTTGGATGGCCGCGCCCCGATGGCGGGTCGTTCATTTTCGATTTTGCGACGAGTGCCGCGGCACGGGGCGAAGTCGAATTGAAGCGTCTGGCCAACGAACGCATCCCCGAGGGCTGGGGTGTCGACGCGGAAGGCCGCCCGACCACGGATCCGGCAGAGGCCCTGGCCGGCGCGCTCTTGCCGTTTGGAGGCTACAAGGGTTCAGCGCTTTCGATGATGGTCGAATTGATCGCCGGCCCATTGATCCGCGAGAAGACCAGTCGTGAAGTCGCGGGATTGGGCATAACCGACGGCGGCCCGCCTCCAGGCGGGGAACTTTATGTCGTTATCGATCCCGCCGCCTTCGGCCGCGACGCGAGGACGATCGGCGAAACATTTTTCAATGAAGCGACGTCTCAGCCTGGGGTCCGGCTACCGTCAGCCCGTCGCCATGCGGCGCGGCTGGAAAGCCATCGAAGCGGGGTCGAAGTTCCGTCTGAACTGATACGGCAGATCGAAGACCTGAGCCGAGACTAACTGTCACCTTGTCGCGCGGTCAGGGCGTCAGCGGCCCGGCGAACGACCGTGCCCCGGAAACATGCCATCCTTGGAGGACCTCTCGTGCCAATCGTGAGAATAGAACTTTTCCCCGGCCGCAGTCACGATCTCAAGATGGAGATCGCCACGGCCATCACGCAGATGCTCGAGGAAAAGGCCGGCGTCCACCCGAACGGTACGACGGTGATATTTTCGGAGATCGCACCAAGCGATTGGGTCGTCGCCGGAAAACCTTACGCTGTTCCGCCAAAGGAACGAGATGAACCAACGCCGTGAGTACGAGGCCCGACATCTCGTCGCGCGCGGACGTGACGCCTTCGCTCGGTCAATGCCATGATCGCGGGCTCACTAGAGCCTGAGGAGCCAGGTCTCCACTTTACCCTTACCCTTGACTTCGATCGCGCCCCGCGCCTCGAAGACGAACTGGCCTTGAAGCCGCTCGTAAACCGTGCGCGTCACCTGAACGGAATCGGGAACACCCGCAGCCTCCATTCGGCTCGCAAGATTCACCGTGTCGCCCCACAAGTCGTAAATGTACTTGCTCTTGCCGATGACGCCGGCCACCACCGGGCCGCTGTTGATGCCTACCCTGAGCTTCAAGGACGTGTTGTGCTCCAGCGCGTGCTCGCGGCTGATATGGATCATGCGAATGGCCATGCGCACCATGCGCTCGGCATGATCGGGTACAGGCTCGGGCAGACCGCAAACCGCCATGTAGGCGTCGCCGACCGTCTTGATCTTCTCGATGCCGAGATCCTGCGCTGCCGCGTCAAAACGCGTGAACAGCCCACTGAGCATTGTCACGACATCATGCGGCGGCATGTTGGACGAAAGCTCGGTAAAGCCCACCAGATCGGCAAAGGCGACCGTGACTTCGGCGAACCCGTCGGCGATCCGTTCCTCGCCGCCGCGCAGTCGGTTGGCGATCGGCGCAGGCAACACGTTCAGCAACAGTTCCTCGTTCTCACGGTTCTTGTTTTCGATCACCACGTTCTTTTCGTGCAGATCCTCGACCATGCCGTTGAAAGCCAGGCAAAGCTGCCCGATTTCGTCGCCTGTGCGAACGGGCACGCTGATCTCGTAGTCTCCCGCAGCGAAGCGCTTCACGCCCGCCGTGAGCTCCCTGAGCGGTCCAAGCATTGCCCGTGCAAGCCAGGCGGCCGCGGCGGTCAACGCGAGCAACGCTACCGCTCCAACGACCATCAGATCCCGGCGCAGCTGGTCGATCGGCGCAAAGGCTTCCGCGCTGTCGATCTTGGCGACAACACCCCAGTTGACGCCGGCGATCGCAAGCGGCCCCCAGGACGCGAGTGTGGGAACGCCGCGGTAGCCGACGATCTCGCCGGTTCCCTCGACACCGGCAAGGGCCGCCCTTGTGGCCGCAGTCTCGATGCGCTGGTGCAGCACCGGCGTCCCGTAGCGCTGAATGTCGGCGATCTCCCCGTCCGATGTGCCGACGGACTTGAGCTCGGCGAAATATCCCTCGCGGTCTTCATAGAACGCCCGTGGGCCTGAGCGAACGAGATAGTCGGGCCCGACGAGGTAGGCTTCGCCGGTTTCTCCGAAACCCTCCTGCCGCCAGCGCCGGTTCCCGGTGACGACCTTGTCGATCTCTTCGTTCGACAGCTGCGCCACCAGCACGCCGATGACTTCACCTCGGTCGATCACCGGTGCGGCCATGAAGGCAATAGGGGCGCCGCCAGACGGCGCATAGGGCGCGAAATCCTCGAGGCAGATCGCGGACCGATCGGCACTTTCCGCACATCGGGCGACGGCGCTGGCAACGTTGGAGCGACGGTACGGACCGAATTGAAGAGACGTCGTGAAGTCCACCTCCTTCTGGACCGTGTAGATCAGCCGCCCGGTCTTCGGGTCCGCCAACATGAAATCGAAGAAACCGACAGTGTTGGCCGCCGTGCGCAGCAGCGGATGGTAAATGGCGTGAAGGCGGCTGTAGTCGCTTCCGTCGCCGGCATCGTCGACGAGCTTGCGTCTCTCCGGCGGGTTCGGATTGGTGACGATATACTGGTACTGCAAATAGTATGGCGCGGTGCCAACCGGAAGGTAATCGGACAGCGCCGGCTCCCTGCCCAGCACCCGTGTCATCTGCGGGATGAAATTGTCGGCATACCAGCTGCTGACCTTTTCGCGCAGTTCCGGCGGCAAGTCTTGCCGATCGAGCCTGTCGACCGCGCCGCGAAACTCTCGTGTTGCATCGACAACCATCTTCGAAGTGGCAAGCAGCCGCAACTCGGTCTGGATTGTGCGGAAATAGGTTTCGACCTGGCGAACCTTGTTCTGGCGGGCTGCCGTGAGATGATCAAAAATCACCGCCTCAATCGCGTCACGGGCGCGGAAATAGCCAAGCACCGCCGTGACCAGAATTGCGATCGCGCCGAGCACAACGAGAACGGTGAAGAGCTTTGCAGCCAACCCGAAAGACGCAGGGCGCGATGAGGAGGCCATATCCGTCGACGATTTCATTCACACTGCCCCACGACGCGAAGCGCCCTCAAGAAGTCGACGACTACGCGCGAAGCAATCACCCAACAGTGACGGCGAGAAGCGCACACTCTTTGGATATCAGTCTGCAGAGCAAGCCTCAAGTCGTGCAGGGCTGCGGGTCTCGGAGAGGAATACCCCAACTGCCGCGGGCCGGGCAGTTCGTCCATCGACTGAAGGCCGCCAGCGTCGATCTTGCCTCGGTGACCGATGGGGCACGTTCACAGAACTCGAATTCCTCGCCGACTCCGACGGGCCGCGCGACCTCTACGGCATGTTGCTTCGCTGCGAGAAGCAACTCGACATCGCCTGACAGCGAAGGTTGAATTCATCGCCCCTGGCGTTCGAGGCCCATACGGGTTGGGTCCGTCTCCTTGCTTTCTTGCTCGGCGACGCACGCGTTCAGGGCGTGCGCCGGTGCACTTCGGCTGGTTTTCCGGCTGCCGCGGCCCGAGAGCTACGGCAAGCCATCGATATATCAGGCGGTTCGGGCGCCGCTTAAGGACTGGCGTCGGCAGGAAAAGTCTGCGCGTGCCGTCGGACGCAATCTCTGAACCGCCCATAACACCGCTATCCGGCCTTCCGGTTGTCGAGATCTACGCCTACAAGCTTCGCCACCAGGGTAGCACGATCCTCGATAGACCTGAGACGCACCGTCAAGGCTGTACTCTTTACCGGCACCTGGGGAGGCAGGGACAAGGCGACTTCCGGGATGTTCTCGGCGGCCCATTGCTTGAAACGGGGCAGCTTGTTTGGACCGCTGATCGGCAAGGTGTGACTGTATCTAAAGCGCATTGCTTCTTCTTTCGGCATGAGTTGTTTGGCCGACGATCGTCCGTCGGCTCAGCATTCGAGGGTTCAATCTCGGCGAGACCCCTGGCGCCACTCTTGCCAGTGACGCCAGGCAATCAGCGTGCAGGACTGATCCTGTGGCTGGAGGTGGACGGAACCGGCCGAAGACGCTTTGCGGCGGGCGGGAAAACCGGCACTGCGCTAGCGCCTCAACATCAGAATCTCATCGAGTGGAGACGTTTGCCCAATCAGGTCGGTCGGTGACTCCGAACGTTCAGATGCGGCACTCAGGCTGCGCAGGAACGTGGCAAGTTCTCTGTCATCCAGCTTGTCCGCCGCCGCGGCAAGCGAAAACCACCGCCGCGTCCTTTGTCCTTTTTCCCGCCAATCAACCAGCGTCCCGCGCACGTTCATACCGAACACCGCCACGCGGCAGGCAACGCGTGAGCCGTCATCCAGACATTTCATATAGCGGTAGGTCGTCACCGGCGCCTTCGATATGACACCGATAACTCCGCCCTCCTCCAACGCTTCTCGTGATGCCGCGACACGGGGCGCGAGCCCCTTCCCGGGCCACCCCTTGGGCACGATCCACCGTCCACTTCTGCGCGACGTGATGAGCAATATCCTCGCGTCGCCATTCTTGCGAATTCGCCAAGGAAGAACTCCGACTTGCTGCAACTCTTCCGGTGCACCCTGCTCGGCAGCGCACCCGTCCTTCTGGGTGACGCCGTTCATTCGCGGACCTCCTCGCCATACAAGGAGGTGACAGGCGGATGGGCCCCTCGATCGCGTATGGCGCTGGAGACGTAGCGGGCACCGTTGGCGTGGGTATTGCACCATGGGCAACGGTAAGCGGAAAGAGGAAGATGCCGGTTGCAAGTGATGCAAACCAGCCGGGCTCGGAACACGGGCATGGGTACACTCCGTCAACATGCCGTAGAGACGACATGACATGAAACGCACTTTTGAGAAGTGGATTCCCGGAGCGGCGGGGTCTGTGGCGGTGTTACAGAATCAGTGTTGCCGGCTCCGGGTAACGGAGCGTGCTTGATCGATTAGCCGCGATATCCTGATAAAGGTTTCCATATGCATAACCTTCACATGGCTCTTTCGTGCGACCACATCAATAGGCAAGTTTGTCGCGCCTGGTGGCGAACGCATCACCTCCTGCACCAGCCGCCGGCCATTCAGCCAGACTTCAGAGATAAATATCTTCGGGCGGAGTTTCGAACGTCGATGCGACTTCCCTGCGATAGTCGCTATTAGAGCATCGGCGAATGCGAATATCGCAGCAGGTGAATTGGGCAACAGTCGGCTCTTCGCCGGCGCGAAAAAAATGACATCGGCCAGCGGTGCCAATGGCGATGTGGGGCTATCCGTTATCACCAGAACCTTGGCGCCTCTGGTCTTCGCCACCTTCGTAAGTTCGACAGTGCTGTTGGAATAGCGCGGCTTGGAAATCGCAACCACGACATCGCCGTCGCTAATCGTGCGGATGACATTGTTCGAGTACTGCGTCGCCCCCCTCAAGAGGACATTGGAAACGTTCTTTTCGGTGTAAAGCGCCAGGCCTTCCTCAAGATAGGCGGCCGCATAGTGGCTCGCACCTGAGCCCAGAATAATGATGCGCCTTGCTACGGTCAGCGCATCGACAAACATCCCGGCCGTTTGCGGCTCGATGTTCGAGATTGCGTCTTGGATGTTTCGGACATTGCCGGTCAACAGACGGTGCAGCGTCGAATCCGCGAAGTCCGCGGCGGCAGGATCCTTTGCGCCTTCGCCGAAATCGCCGGATGCAATCTGATAGTCGGAAACGATCTTTTCCCGAAACTCGCTGAAGCCATTGTAGCCGGCAGCACGGACGAAGCGGGTGATCGTCGCGGTAGAGCTGCCGCTCGCCTGCGCCACGCCCTCGATTGACATCGCCACCACGTCGAGCGGGCGCGCCAGAACAAAATCCGCAATCTTTTGGCATCTGCCTGGACGACGAGCATCTTGCGCGGTGGTTTCAATATCCGATGCACATCTTTGCCGGTGACCAGGATATTGCGGAGGATGATCCCAACTTGCCGTCACAACCCGAGGCATTGGCGCAAGGGCCGTCGCGCTATGCACGGGCAAAACTTGTATTTGACTACGCCAAGAGACAAGCCGAACTCCTCGAACTGGCGTTTAACTGGAAGTTGGTCGATGTTGCAGGCGTCGGGCACGACGGTGCCGCCATGTCGCGAGCGGCGGCGGCTTTCTGGTTTGAGGATCGAATTCCGCCGGTCAATGAACTGGTGTTTGACGACGCGGTACAGCTGTAGAGAGAAATGGGATTAGACATGAGTGCGAATAATCGCCAGGACCTGTGGGACCAGATTGATGCGCAGAAGCAACGCCTGATTGAACTCAGTGATCGCGTTTGGGGCATGCCAGAGGTTTGCTATACCGAAGTTCGTTCGGCCGCAGAGCATAAGGCAGAGCTGCTCCATCACGGGTTTCGCGTGACGGAGGGCATCGCAGGCATCCCCACTTCGGTTATCGGTGAGGCCGGCGAGAGTGGCCCTGTCATCGCATTCTTGGGTGAATATGACGCGCTGCCGGGCCTTAGCCAGGAGGCCGGAACAGCTGAGCACAAACCGATCGAGGCGGGCGGGCATGGTCACGGATGTGGCCACAATCTGCTCGGATCCGGCGCCATGCTCGCGGCGGTCGGACTGAAGAACCTTCTGGCCGAGAAGGGGATTCCCGGGCGGGTGCGCTATTATGGCTGCCCTGCCGAGGAAGGCGGTGCGGCAAAGGCATTCATGGTGCGCGAAGGGGCGTTCGATGATGTCGACATCGCCATTTCGTGGCATCCATACAGTTTTTGGGAAGTCGCACCGGCTCTGTCTTTGGCCAATACGCGCGCAGATTTCATTTTCACCGGCCGGGCCGCTCACGCGGCTGCGGCGCCCCATCTTGGCCGCAGCGCACTCGATGCCGTCGAACTGATGAGCGTCGGCGTGAACTATATGCGCGAGCATATGCCGTCGGATGCACGCGTGCATTCGGCGATTTTGGATACGGGCGGGATCGCCCCCAACGTGGTTCAGGCGCGGGCGCAGGTGCGATACTCCATTCGCGCGATGGATCTGCAGGGCATGCTCGATCTCGTGGAGCGCGTTCGCAAGATTGCGCAGGGCGCGGCCTTGATGACGGAAACCAGCGTAGACATGAAGATCGTCAGCGCCGTTTCGAATACGCTGGATAACGGGCCACTCGAGCAGGCGCTTTACAACGCCATGGACGAGCTTGGCGCACCTGAATTCGACGATCAGGATCGCGCCTATGCCAAGGAAATACGCGGTACGCTGTCGGACAAGGACATCGCCTCGGTATACCAGGCGATTGGCATGCCGATGACCGACGCGCCGCTGGCAGACTTCCTCACGCCGCGAGACACCAAGCGCAAACCATTCATCGGTTCGACCGACATCGGCGATGTCAGCTGGGTGGTGCCTACGGTGCAAGTGCATGCGCCCACCGTTGCGATCGGCACGCCGTTCCATACCTGGCAGGTGGTCGCGCAAGGAAAGTCGCCTGCCGCTCACAAGGCGATGGTTCATGCTGCCAAGGCAATGGCCGCGACGGGATTGGCGGCGTTGACCGATCCGGTGCTGATTGAAGAAGCCAAGGCAGCTTTGGCGCAACATACGGCGCAGACACCGTATGTGAGCCCCTTGAGTTCCGACGTAATGCCCCCGCTGAACATGTCGAAGGGTGCTGCCACATAAGCGCGTCAACGAGGTGATGTCAGGTTGGCCGGCGAAGAAGCTATTTGGCTGACCCTCCGGTTCCTGACCAGCCTGCGTTTGGCGGACGAGATGCTGTTGGGCGCGGCGAGGATTTTCAAAACGCGCCATCAACCCCGTAGCGCGTGATGTATCCGCTATCATCGAAATCGATGTGCCACGCTCGATACAGATCCGGCAAATCATCGATGGGGCGCCCCATTCTTAAATGCGCGCCGAGGGCTTACACACCCTTCAGACGGACATCACCCGCTCGTTTGGCTTCCGATGGGCTCTTGGGCCGCAAGGTCACGAACATATGCGCCGCTCAACCACAGGCCATCATGCCGCATGCCCCATGAACTTTCCCTCGTGGAACAAGTGCATTAAAGTGGCGCATAAAATACCACTTTAAAGGAATGCGCGGCCACGATGCGAATGACGCTCCACACCGACTATGCCCTGCGTATGCTGATTTTCGCCGCGACGCGGCGGAACGGCACATGTACGGTCAATGACGTGGCAAAAGCCTACGGACTTTCACGCAACCACCTCCTCAAGGTGGCGCAGACTTTGCGTGACCTCGGACTCGTCGAAACGACGCGCGGCCGTGCGGGCGGCATCCGGCTCGCGAAGGCGCCGGAAGAGATCGCTGTTGGCGCGCTGGTGCGGGCAACCGAGGATGAGTTCGCGCTGGCCGAATGCATGCAGGCGGGAGGGCACAGCTGCGTGATTTCGCCGGCGTGCCAGCTCAAGGGCATGCTGCACGAGGCGCTAGGCGCGTTCCTCGCAGTTCTCGACAAATACACGCTGGCCGACATCGTGCGGAACCGGGCAGCGCTCGGCCCGCTGCTCGGTATCGATGCCGACGTCGCCTGAGACGAAAGGGGACTGGATTGATGATTGCTGCGCTTCACATGCCGCACCCGCCGGAGGTCGCCATTCACCTGTTCGACCGGGCGCCACGCATGGCCCATTGCTTTCACGCTACCTTCGCCTTCCACGGCGGCGCGGGTTCCTTGGTCGTTGCACCAACTGCGCGCGAGGTGCTGCCATGATGGAAATCAATACCGAGCCGCTCGTCCTTTGCCGTGATGCCGCAGGCGAATTCCTGTTGCCGGCAGAGATGCTGGCCGCACGCTTCGGCTGGCCGACGCAAACCTTGCGCGACTACATGCGCCGCGGCCTCGTCGCCTCCCGCGTGGAACGCGGGGTAGGAGAGGATGACGGCCGCTGGCGCCTTTCCGTGCGCTGCGGCAATCGGCGCTGGCAGGCAATCGTCGAGGCCGACGGCTCAGTCAGGACACAGCGCCTAGAGGTTCTTCCCACGAGCCCACGCACCGCGCAGCGGTAAAAGCAGGTACCATATGCAGTAGGCGTTCCGCGGACGTCCCGGAGGCAACCTCTCTGCGGTGGCCCCGCCAACCAGCCCGGCGCGGCTCCATGTGCCCGATCTCAGAGGAGCACATTCAAGAGGCCGCTGCGTCATGGATCACGAACCGCCCCCTGAAACGTCTGCCTAGACAAAGATCATTACGGCCGCATAGCCGATTGCAACCAGCACAAGCCCGACGACGAGCATGGGCATCAGACTGCTGCCATTGAGATCTCTGCCGCTCACCTGCTCGCCAGAAAAAACCATCGGCTTGCGTACTTCGTCCCTATCCATGGGCGCCCTCCGTTAATGTGGCATATCAAATACCACATTAACGGGCGGATGCGACGTGACAAAATACCGCTCTGCAACGGGTCTCGACGGGAACGACCGGACGCGGCTTCGGAAAGCGCCGGAACGAGTGCTCAGACGTCTCGACGAACACAGCCGTGGTGGCCGTGCGGCGCCCCCCGCGCGACGTCCATGCTACACAAAACTGCTCTTGAGTGGGTTTTGGCGCTGGGTTTAACGAGGTTGGTCCCTACACGGACTACGGCGTCCGGATCTTGCTAGACCTTGGCTTGGTCTAAGGAGAGCTAGATCCGAGCCCAGAGATTGCCAACGCCAGGCATGTCCGAGCTTTAGGTGTTCAAGCCGCGGCAATCGTACGCCGCTAGCGCTTTGGAGGTCCGAGCCCGTTGCCGATGGGTTCAGCACAATGTGACTGCGGATGGTCAAAATTGCATGGTGGGATTTTGTCGCCTTGTCCGATAGATTCCGGCAAGACACATGAACCGGTGACAAGCGTTATGAGGCAGAACGAGAAATACTCCAGCGCATCGACCACCGTCGCTTTCGTCGATTTGGCCGGGTTCAGCGCAATTGCTGACGTCTATGGCGACGCCTCGGCAATTTATATCCTCGAACTCTTCGAAGACTGGGTCCGGACCTCTCTTACAGACTACCAGCCACCACTCAAATGGATCGGCGACGAGGCAATGCTCGCCTTCCCGGACCCAGACCTGGCCATTCAGGCGCTTGGCACATTGCTGCAATCATGCAGAAACGATCCGCGTTTGCCGCTGACGCGTGCTGGGGTAAATCACGGGCCAATCATCCGCAGGGACGGCGATATCTTCGGTTCGACTGTCAATATCGCGGCCCGCATTGCCGCTCTTGCCGCTCCGGGTCAGTTGCTCGCGACGGGCCCGATCTCGGATGCTGCACAGGCAAGAGGCATTGTAGTCAAGAACCTTGGTCCCAAGGCTCTGCGATCTGTGGCAGGCGAGATCGAACTATTCGAGATCGAGCTCGCTCCTTTGGTAGACCCCGGGTGGATCGACCCGGTTTGCAAGATGCATGCCCCCTATTCGCATTACAAGCGAGCAACTGGCGAGGGTCACTGGTTCTGCTCTCGGCTCTGCGAAGAGGCGTATAAAAAATCGCCGCAGACATACTCACCGATAGATGGCGATCGATCGGAAAACTGATTATCGGGCCGATCATCCCAGGTTGGGCGCAAGAGCTCGCACACCCTTGCAAGATAGTGCGCGGCCCGAGATAGAGATCTCGAGCTGCACTCAACGCGCCAACCAGCCGCCATCAACCGGAATGACCGCGCCATGCATGTAGCGGGAAGCGGGCGCCAGCAGAAAGACGGCAGCATCGCCGATATCGTCGGGCCTGCCCCAGCGACCAGCCGGAATGCGGTCGAGGATCGCAGCTGAGCGATCTGCATCTGCGCGCAGCGCCTCAGTGTTGTTGGAGACGATGTATCCAGGTGCGATCGCGTTGACGTTGATACCCTTGCTGGCCCATTCGTTGGCAAGGATGCGGGTGATGCCCAGCACCCCATGTTTTGAGGCGGTATAGGATGCGACACGAATGCCGCCCTGGAAGGACAACAGCGAGGCGATGTTGACGATTCGCCCGGCTCGCTGTTCGTCCAGGAGTTTTCGGCCATAGGCCTGGCAAAGAAGAAAGGCCGCCTTGAGATTGAGGTCGACCACTTCGTCCCAGTCGGCCTCCGAGAGCTCCGTGGAGGCTGACCGACGAATGATGCCGGCATTGTTGACCAGTCCATCCAGAGCGCCGCATTGCTCCCAGACGCGGTCAATCAACGTTTTGACCGCATCTCCATCGGCGAGATCGCAGGCAACCGGCAGGACCCGGCCGCCCGCCGCTTCGACCTTTTCGACCGTCTCGGCCATCGACGAGCGCCCGACCGCGATCACTTCACCGCCGGCCCGGCCGATCGACACCGCGATGCCTTGGCCGATCCCGGTGTTGGCGCCCGTGACCAGCACGCGCTTGCCTTCGAGGCTGAACGCCGAGAGATCGCTCATCGCAGCGTCTCCATCGGCACCGGGTCGGCGTCGGTGTAGTCGACATTGTCGCCCGCCATCGCCCAGATGAAGGCATAGCTGGAAGTGCCGCAACCGGAGTGGATAGACCACACCGGCGACAGCACCGCCTCTTCGTTCGCCATCACGATATGACGGGTCTCGGAAGGCTCTCCGAGAAAATGGAAAACCCGCGCCGGCTCCGGAAGATCGAAATAGAGGTAGACCTCCATGCGCCGATCATGGATATGCGCCGGCATCGTGTTCCAAACCGACCCTTTCTTGAGCTCCGTCATGCCGACGACCAGTTGGCAGGTCTCGATCCCGTTGGTGAACTGAAAGATCGATCGTTCGTTCGATGTTTCCAGGCTGCCGAGATCGAGACGCTTCGCGCCTGCGATCGTCAGCAGCGCCGTCGGGTAAGTACGGTGCGCGGGGGCCGACAACAGATAGAACTTGGCCGGCTTCGACCGGTCGTCCGACGAAAACACCACGTCCGATCCCATGCCGACATAGATCATGTCACGGGGGCCGAGCGCATGGCTCTTGCCGGAAACGACGGCCCGTCCCGGCCCGCCGATGTTGACGGCGATCAACTCGCGGCGCTCGAGAAACGTCTTCGTTCCCATCGGCTTGATGGCTTCGAGCGTCAGCTCGCCCTCAACCGGCATCGCCCCACCGATCACCATGCGGTCGTAATGGGTATAGGTGAGATTGACGCGATCGCTCGCAAACAGATCGCCGATGTGGAAATTGTGGCGCAGCTCGTCGGTCCCCATCGCTGCGGCTGCAAGCGGATCGATGGCGTGGCGGGATGTGAAATCGGGGATCGACATATCAAGTCTTTCGGTCGTTGTGGGAGGATCGAGGGAGGTCAGAGCGGCACGCCGCGCATTAGCGTTACGGCGGTCCCCGTCTCACGCAGGTGCCGTCGCAGCGCTTCGACGTCGGGTGCTGCGGGCAAGCGGGACAGTTTCCTTGTGCCCTGTGACGCGTCGGCCTGCGCAAGCACGGCCACGGCGAGCGTGCTGACGCCGGCTGGAACGGTGCCGCGCAATTGCGGAACCAAGGTTTTTGCGGAAACCAGGTTGGTGTTCGGGGCAGCGATATGGCAGCGCCCTTCACGAGGGACCGTCGAACCGAGGTCGAGGATGGCCGACAGATCCGAGGTCGTAGCGACGACGGCGCGACCAGTATCCTGTTTGCAAGCTTCGCCGGCGTCTCGCCCGACTGCAAAGCCGCCTTCGATGGTGGCGAGCGGCCGCGGCGTGTCGATACGGTGCAGCCGAACCTGAAAATCGCCGTCCCAGTAAAGCCAGGTCTCGACCGAGACTTCGGCGAAGGGCCGCCAACGCGCATAGAGAAGGTTGTCGGCGACCAACGCCTCTTCGTTGGTTTCGCGCACGCGGAAATGCACGCCATCATCACTGAAGCCGATCATGGATTCGAGCACGGAATTGTCGAACCGCCAGAGATCGTTCTCGATGCTGAAGCCGTAGCGCGCCGAATAGGCGAACTTCGCGTATTTCTCGGGCGCGAAACGGATAAAGGTGTTCTCGGCGCTCGTGTGCTGACCACAGGAGAGCGCAATCGCATCCCCTGGCGGGTTCGCAATCAGGAAACCGATATGCGGCTGCGTGGAGACGGCGGATCGCTTCGGGCAGGCGTCCTCGGCGCTCGCCCAGAACGGATGGTCTGCCGGCAGCATCAACGGAAGGAAGGCCTTCAGCGCCCAATAGGGCGATTGCGCGGAATTGTACGGTTCCGACATGATGAGGTTGGGATAGGCGTAGCCGACGGGCATCACGCCATCGCGCGCGGCAAAGGGGTGCTTCGCCCACCAGCGCAAATGGCGCAGGAAGTAACCCTTCTGCGCGCCGAAGGGGATCTCCTCGTCGCCTGCGAGCGCCATGGCGCCGAAAAGGCCGCAGATGGCAAAACGATAGGTCATCGAGCGGCCGAAGCAGAGCGCCGGCCCGTCATCGGCAAACCATCTCGCCATGTCTCCGGCGATCAGTCGGGCCCGTTCACGATACCTTTTCGTCCAGTCGCCGCCATCGAGGACGGCCAGGATCAAGCCGTAGAAATGGAAGGCGAAGGGAATGTAGTGG
>NZ_JAEPRP010000094.1:7055-28638 GCF_016652895.1 Ensifer sp. SSB1 | reverse complement strand
GCCTTCATAGCGGCCTCTTGCAGCCGCGGGTCGAGCGTCGTGCGTACCGAAAAGCCGGCGGTGTAAAGTGCTGCCTCGCCATACTGGGCATTGAGCTGGCGGCGGATCTCTTCGGTGAAGTAGTCCGCCGCAGCAACTGCGGGAGAGGGCGTGCGCGGGTCGACACCGAGTGGGGTGGCGGCCGCCTTGGCAGCCGTCGCAGTATCGATGAAGCCGTTCTGCCGCATCTGGTCGATGACCCAGTTGCGGCGGCCGATTGCGCGCTCCGCCTGGCGATCGGGATCGTAATTGTTGGGTGCTTTCGGCAGGGCGGCGAGGAAGGCTGCCTCCGAAACCGAGAGCTCGCCGACCGGCTTGTCGAAATAGGTGAGTGCCGCCTGCGCCACGCCATAGGCGCCGCGACCGAGATAGATGTCGTTGAGGTAAAGTTCGAGGATACGGTCCTTGGAATAGGTCTGGTCGATCCGCAAGGAGAGGATCGCTTCGCGCAGCTTCCGTTCCACCGTGCGGTCGGAAGACAGAAGGAAATTCTTGGCGATCTGCTGCGTGATCGTCGAGCCGCCGATCATGCGGCGGCCGGAACCGTAATTGGCGAGGTTGGCGAGCAGCGCCGTGCCGATGCTCGCAACGTCAATGCCGGGATGGACGTAGAAATTCTTGTCCTCGGCCGAAAGGAAGGCCTGGCGGATGCGTGCGGGGATTGCGCCGATCGGCAGGAACAGCCGTCGTTCGCGCGCGAGCTCCCCGACCATGGTGCCGTCGCCGGCATAAAGGCGGGTGGTGACGGCCGGTTCCCAGTTCGCCAGCGTGCGGTGGTCCGGCAAGTGGCGCGTCAGCGCCGCGACCACCGTAGCTGCGGCGAGTGCTACGACGGTCGCGAGGTTGAGGCATGTGCCAAGCAGATTTGTGATGAACTTCATAGTGGGTGGAACGGACCTCTGGGGCAAAGGACAGCCATCCGGCGCGCGGATGTTCGCGCGGCCGGCTGCCTGTCTGGAACGATGTTTCAGGGTGTGCCGGCACCCGGGATGTCGGCAGCAACGAAGTTGCGAGCGGGCCCTACGGCCAGGCGAAACGGCGCATGGGATCGGTCCCCGTAAACGGCGCGGTCGGCCGCACCTTCCTGCGCTGACGCTGCCGAAAGGCAGCCCGGTCAGCCGATGGAGTTCACCGTAAAGGGATTGTGCTGGAGCAACAAACCACGTTTATTTGCGAGACCCATTAGATGAGTTAGGGCATTCATGGTCAGGCCATATCTTCCGCTCAATGCGCTGCGTGCCTTCGAGGCGTCGGCGCGGCATTTGAGCTTCACCCGTGCGGCAATCGAACTCTGCGTGACGCAAGCGGCAGTCAGCCATCAGGTCAAGTTGCTCGAAAGCCGGCTGAACGTCACCCTGTTCAAGCGGTTGCCGCGTGGCCTGATGATCACCACGGAAGGCGAGGCATTGCTGCCGGTGCTGCGCGATTCCTTCGATCGCATGGCCGACATGCTCGAGCGTTTCGAGGCCGGCCATATCCGGGAGGTGCTGATGATCGGCGCCGTCGGGACCTTCGCGGTCGGCTGGCTGTTGCCGCGTCTCGCCGAATTCCAGGCCAAGTACCCGTTTATCGATGTCCGGCTTTCGACCAACAACAACCGGGTCGACATGGCTGCGGAAGGCCTGGACTTCGCCATCCGCTTCGGCGGTGGTTCCTGGCACAATATCGAGGCCGTCAGGCTTTTCGAGGCGCCGCTGTCCGTGCTCTGCATTCCCGAGATTGCCGACCGGTTGAAAACGCCTGCCGACCTCTTGAACGAAACGCTGCTCAGGTCCTACCGGGCCGATGAGTGGGTAAACTGGTTCGAGGCGGCCGGCATTGCCTATCCGGCGCCGTTGCTCAAGGGTGTCGTCTTCGATAGTTCGCTGGCAATGATGGAGGCGGCAGCGCAAGGCATCGGCGTCGCACTCGCACCGCCGCTGATGTTCTCGCGGCTGCTGTCGAACGGCACGATCCGACAGCCATTCGATGTCCACACCTCCATGGGAAGCTACTGGCTGACGCGCCTGAAATCACGGCCCGTCACGCCCGCGATGAAAGCGTTTGGCGAGTGGTTGACCGCCGCGGCAGCACAGGAGGCGACCGCTTGGCCTCAGTCTCCGGCACAAGAGGCGCTCGCCGGCTGAAACTGCGAATTTTTCGCGCCGCGACGAGCTGTCCGTGCGGTCTCCGAAGTCATGCTCTCAGCCCAAGAAATTCTAATGCCTGCCTTGAATTCTTGTGATGCCCGTTTTGAGGCTGCCCACGACGCCCATTCCGGCGCCGGCGGTGAAATGGCACGGCGCATCCGCGCTCGCTCAGGCGTCTTTTGCCGTCGAATATTCGTACACTGTGCGCCCGGTTTGCGGGTCCACGCCGGCAAGGCTGACTTCGTAGCCCCAGAGGTGGCGCACGTGGCGCAGCGTCGCGTTGCGGCCGCTTTCTTCGAGCAGGATTCCGCTCTTCACATTGTGCTGCAGTCGCAGATGCCGGTCCCCCAGCAGATCGACATCCATGACCTGGATATCCGGCTGATTGGCACCGACGTCGTAACTGTTGGCAAGGGCCGAGCGAACGGCTGAATAGCCGCGCTCGTTGTGGATCGACGCGACCTCGACAAAGCGGTCCGAAGCGCGGTCCGCGAGCTGGAACAGGCGGAACTTTCGCATCACCGCCGGGCTTAGATATTGCAGGATGAAGGATTCGTCGCGGTGGTTGGCCCAGGCGTCGCGCAGCGTCTCCATCCAGTCGCCGTTGCCGGCAAAGGAAGGGAACCAGTCGCGGTCTTCGTCAGTCGGCTCCGTGGCGATCCGCTGAATGTCCTGCATCATCGCGAAGCCAAGCGCATAGGGGTTGATGCCGGGATAGCGTCGGTCGTCGAAATCCGGCTGGAACACGACGTTGGAGTGGCTCTGCAGGAGTTCCAGCATGTGGCCCTCGCCAATCCGGCCCTGGTCGTAGAGCCGGTTGATGATGGTGTAATGGACGAAGGTGGCGCAACCCTCGTTCATGACCTTCGTCTGGCGCTGCGGATAGAAATATTGTGCGATGACCCGGACGATCCGGAGCAGCTCCCGTTGCCACGGCTCCAGGATCAGGCTGTGTTTTTCGAGGAAATAGAGCAGGTTCTCTTCCGGCAGATTGAGCACCTTCTTGCGTTCGGATGCGTCCCTTTCGGCTTCGGCCGGGTCATGGCTTTCGGCCGTCTGCGGCAGCGTCCGCCAGAGATCGCTATAGGTCTGTTCCTCGTATTCCAGCCGTTCGCGCGCCCGCTCCCGAACCTTCTCGGAGGAGAGCCGCGGCGGACGACGATAGCGGAATACGCCCTGGTCCATCAGCGCGTGGGCGGAATCGAGGATCGCCTCGACGGCGGCGGTGCCGTGCCGCTCCTCGCATTTGCTCACATATTTCTTGGCAAAATCCATGTAGCTGAGGATCGCACCGGCATCGGTCCATTGGCGGAAGAGGTAGTTGTTCTTGAAGAAATGATTGTGCCCAAAGGCTGCATGGGCCGTGACCAGGGCCTGCATCGCCATGGTGTTTTCTTCCATGAGATAGGTGATGCAGGGATTGGAATTGATCACCAGCTCATAGGCAAGGCCCCGGTGCCCCTTGCGATAGTGGTGTTCCTCATAGGCAAAGCGCTTGCCGAAGGACCAGTGCTGGTACATCAGCGGCATGCCGACGGAGGAGTACGCATCCAGCATCTGCTCGGAGGTGATGATCTCCAGCTGGTTCGGGTAGACGCTGAGGCCCATTTCCTCGAGCGCGACCGTCTCAATCGCGTCGTAGGCCCGGGAGAGGGTCGCGAAGTTCCAGTCCGAGCCCTGGAACAGGAGGCCTGAAGTCGCACGTCGAGCCATCCGGTCGTCCCCTCATTTCCGGGTGCGTGTGGCCGGCTGCCGGGCAAAGAGCCTGCGGAAGACCGGGTAGATGTCGGCGGGTTTGGCGATCCGGGTCATCTGGAAATTCGTCTTCTCGCCGTCCACCGTGCGATAGGCGCGCCAGAGGGCGGTGCCGTTGTCCGTCGACCCGAAGATTTCCGTCTCACGCTCGTCGATGATCTCGACATAGGCGTAGTACTGGCAAATCTTCGTCAGCTTTTCCCTGAGCAGCGCGGCGCAATGCTCGCTGTCGCCGATGATGTTGTCGCCGTCGGACGCCTGCGCGGCATAGATGTTCCAGATCTGAGCGGGGTAGCGGTCTTCGATAACCCTGATCATCTCTTCGAGCGCCGTCGAGACGATCGTGCCGCCGCTCTGGGTGCTGTAGAAGAACGTCTCCTCGTCGACCTCGCGCGCCTCGTCGGTGTGGCGAATGAAGACGATATCGATCCGCTCGTAGCGCCGTTTCAGGAACAGGTGCAGAAGTACGAAGAAGCGCTTGGCGAGGTCCTTCTCGCGCTCGCCCATGGAGGCTGAGACGTCCATCAGGCAGAACATGACAGCATTGGCATTCGGCAGCGGCTGCTGTTCGAAGCGGTTGAAGCGGATGTCGACCGGGTCGACATAGGGTATGCGGCGTCGCTTCTTCTCGATCTTTTCCAGTTCTCCGCGGAGTTCGCTGAGCTTTTGGCGGTCCTTCGCCGAAATTTCCGGCGTCGCCTCGAGCCGCGCAATCTCCTCGGCGAGGATGGTCAGTTCCTTTTCCTTCGGTCGGTGCAACGCCAGGCGACGGCCGAAGCTGTTGCGCATGGTCCGCCCGACATTGATGTTGGTTGGCGTGCCGGCCGTGGCAAACCCGGCGCGACGGGGTTTGAACGTCACCGTTTCCTTGAGGCTGAGCTTGACCATGTCGGGCAGCTCCAGATCCTCGAAGAAGAGATCCAGCACCTCTTCGCGCGACAGGATGAACTGGAAGTCGTCCTCGCTCTCTCCGGTCCCGGGGCGGCCCTTTCCGCCACCGCCCCCACCTGCTTCCGGCTTCGGCAGGCGGTCGCCTGCCGAAAACTGCTTGTTGCCGGGAAGCACATAGTTGCGCTCGCCGCTGCCGCGAGCCGGCTGAAACGTCGGCTCATTGGCACCGTCGGTCGGCATCGGCACGCCGTGCGCCGCATCGACGTCGATGATCCTGTCCGATTTGACCTGTTCCTTGATGACCCGCTTGAGCTCTTCGCGGGCCCGTTTCAGAAAACGCTGTCGGTTGCCGAGGCTCTTATCCTTCGGATTGAGCCGCCGGTCGATGAAATTCGGCATATACCAATCCCCTGCTTCGGCATCGTCAGCCCGCCTTGTTGACCCGCATGTACCAATCGACCAGCCGTCGAACCTGGCGCTCGGTATAGCCGCGCTCGGTCATGCGCTGGACGAATTCGGCATGCTGCTTCTCGGAGGCACTGTCCTTCTTCGAGCCGAAGCTGATGACCGGCAGCAGGTCTTCGACCTGGCCGAACATGCGCTTCTCGATCACGTCGCGAAGCTTCTCGTAGCTCGTCCACGAGGGGTTGCGCCCATGGTTCTTGGCGCGGGCGCGCAGGGTGAACTTCACAACCTCGTTGCGGAAGTCCTTGGGGTTGGCGATGCCGGCCGGCTTTTCGATCTGCGACAACTCGCTGTCGAGGATCTCCCGGTTGAGGATCTGCCCGGTATCGGCATCCTTGAAATCCTGGTCTTCGAGCCAGGCGTCGGCATAGGCGATGTAGCGGTCGAAAAGGTTCTGACCGTATTCGCTGTAGGATTCGAGATAGGCCTTCTGGATCTCGTGGCCGATGAATTCGGCGTAACGCGACGCAAGCTCGGACTTGATGAAGTCGAGGTAACTTGCTTCGGTCTCCTTCGGGAACTGTTCTCGCCGGATTGCCTGTTCCAGGATGTACATGAGATGCACGGGATCGGCGGCGACCTCCTTGGTGTCGTAGTTGAAGGTCTCGGACAGCACCTTGAAGGCAAAGCGGGTGCTGATGCCGGTCATGCCCTCGTCGACGCCGGCGGCGTCGCGATATTCCTGAACGGACTTCGCCTTGGGATCGGTGTCCTTCAGGTTCTCGCCGTCATAGACCCGCATCTTGGTATAAAGCGGCGAGTTCTCGTGGCGGGCAAGCCGGGTCGACACGGTGAAGCGGCTGAGGCTTTCGAGTACTTCCGGCGCGCAGGGGCTCTTGGTCAGCTCGCTTTCGCGCAGCAGCTTCTCGTAGATCTGCCGCTCTTCGGTGACGCGCAGGCAGTAGGGAACCTTGACCACGAGAATGCGGTCGAGGAAGGCCTCGTTGTTCTTGTTGTTCTTGAACTGCAGCCATTCGGACTCGTTGGAGTGGGCAACGACGATGCCCTGATAGGGGAAGCCTCCGAAGCTTTCGGTGCCGTTGTAGTTGCCCTCCTGGGTTGCCGTCAAAAGCGGATGCAGGACCTTGATCGGCGCCTTGAACATTTCGACGAATTCGAGCAGCCCTTGCGTCGTGCGGTTGAGACCGCCGCTGTAGGAATAGGCGTCCGGGTCGGCCTGGCTGTAGTTTTCGAGTTGGCGGATATCGACCTTGCCGACCAGCGAGGAAACGTCCTGGTTGTTCTCGTCTCCGGGCTCGGTCTTGGCGATTGCGACCTGGCGCAGCCGCGACGGCATCAGCTTGACGACGCTGAATTTCGAGATGTCGCCATCGACTTCGTCGAGCCGTTTCGTCGCCCAGGGCGAGATCAGGCCGGTCAGCCGGCGTCGGCCGATGCCGTACTTGTCTTCGAGCAGGTCGGCCATCCGGTCGGGATGGAAGAGGCCAAGTGGTGATTCAAAGACGGGGCTGACCTTGCCGCCGACCGCCAGCGTGTAGATCGGCTGCAGTTCCATCAGCTTTTTCAGTCGCTCGGCGAGAGACGACTTGCCGCCGCCGACCGGTCCGAGCAGGTAGAGGATCTGCTTGCGCTCCTCGAGCCCTTGCGCGGCGTAACGGAAGTAACCGACGATCCGCTCGATCGTATCTTCCATGCCGTAGAAGTCGGCGAAGGATGGATAGATCTTCACGGTGCGGTTTGAGAAGATGCGGCCGAGGCGTTCGTCCGCGCTGGTATCGATCAGGGTTGGGTTACCGATGGCAGTAACCATCCGCTCCTGCGCGGTGGCATACATGCTTTTGTCGTCGCGACATGCCAGAAGGTATTCTTGAAGGCTGATTTCTTCTTGCGCTGCACTGGTATAGATCTCCGAGAAGAGATCAAAAACGTCGCATTCGCTCTTTTGCATCATGCTCTCCCGCGGCCGCTGGCTGAGACGGGGATCGCTGCTTATCGGCTCGCTCATTCGAATAAACGGCGTCCCATGCGCAATGTTCCACCAGAGTACTCGCTTTCTTCTGATTCTCGAAGGGGTTGCTTGCAAGGATTGAAAGATCGTGACCGAGGGCTCACGAAATCCTGATCCGGACCGCCGAGATGGCACGCCGGAGGGGCGTTTTCTGGCGTATTCGGATCGGCTTGGTCGCAGGAGATTGGCGGCTCGCGCAAGTCCGGCAAGAGTGCCAGTGTCTCGCCAGGCGTGTTCGACCGCTCAAGGCGTCGTCAAAGCATACCCTGCGAATATGAAGTACTCTTCAATGGCGCCGCCGCGCAGCGGCGCCTGAGCAGAAAGAGCCGTCAGGACAACCAGGCCGGCAATCGAACCGGAACACGGCCCGTGAGCGCCGCCTCTACGCAATCGGCGAGGCTGCCGAAGCGAACGGCGCGGCCGGAAAGGCCGGGGCCGTAATGGGCATATTTGCCGGAGTTGGTCATCAGCGCCCGGGTCTTGGTCGGGAAGACTGGCTCCGAGATCGAGCACCAGCAGAGATCCGGCAGCACCTGGATACCGCCTGCCTCCAGCCGCGAAAGCAGACCTTCCTCTCGCGCCGCGGCAATCGCATCGCGTCCGGCGGTTACGATGACGGCGACGTTGCTGTCGCGCTTGCGACCGTCGAAGGCGACCGCCAGAGCGCGGCATTCTTCCAGCGAGGCATGCGGGCTGCCGATCGCGACAAGCTCGACTTCCGCCGGGCCTTCGCTCAAGAGCGACCAGGCGTCAGTCATGTCGGCGCGCGTGATTGTCGCGCGGTCGGCATCTTCAGCGGCGGCACCATCGGCTTCGGGGGTCACGCCCTCCACATGCAGCATGGGTGATGCGGACGTCGTGCCGAAGGCAGCGCAAAGTGCCTTGAGGTCGTCGCGTGAAGGCTTTGCCGAAGCAAGACCACGCAGCAGCGGGATGCGGTCGGGTGCGGCCTTGCCGGCGAGATAGCCGATCAGCGGCCAGAACGCATCGTCGATATTGTCGGGCAGTTCCACGTCGATGACGCGTTTCGCCTTGCGCGGCGCGTCGAGATAGACGCCGGAGAGCGGCGCGCGGCCGGTCAGCGCGATGCAGAGGTCGAGAAAGTCGGGGTGTTTCGCCGTGCGGGCGCCAAGCACGGTATTGGCGAAGATCACTGCGTTGGACTCCGCCCAGGCAATGGATTCGCCTGATTTCGGCGCGCTGTCGAGCAGATAGGGCGAACAGGTGAAGGTCGGGCGACAGCCCATGCGCACGTAAGCGTCCGCAAGCCGTGCGGCCGGGTCGCCGAAGCTTTCCGGAACGCCCTGCGCCTGCCAGTTTGCCCGGTCGACGGAGATCGCGTTCATGGTCGTCGGCACCCGTACCTTGGCACCCATATCCGCCATCTTCTCGGCGAAGGTGAGGTTCGCGGGGCTTGCATAGATGCAGCCGTCGATATGGCCCTGGACCACGTCGATGAGCTTTTCCGCCCCTTGCTGCGCTGCCATGGCGGAGATGATGCGCATCGCCTGCTGCACCGCGACGCCGTCGCGGCCGTCGAGCATCGCGCGATCGCCTTCGGTGAGATCGAGAGCGGCCGTTGCCGGAGCGGCAACCGGGATCGTCAGGCCATCGGCCTCGATCGCCGTATCGCTGATGCGTGCCGACTTCGCCTCAGACAGCGCCCTGAAGGCTTCGCGCGAAAGGCGCAGCACCGGCAAGGATTTGCCGAACATCTCGGCGGCGATCAGCGCGCCAAGCGTCAACACGTCCTCAGCTTCCGAGAAAACGAGGGCCGCCGGGGCACGGCCGGTCAGCGCCATGTCGAGCAGTACGCCGGAACCGGTGCAGGAGCCGCGGCTCGACGGCATCATCAGGATGCCGCCGGTGAGACAGAGGCCGTGCAGCGGATGGTGCACGTCGATCACCCGGCCCGTTGCCGGATCGACCCCGCCCCAGAAGCTCAGCGCTTCCTCGGTGGCGATGATGGGACCATCGGCGGAGCCAGAGAGAATGCTGCGGGCGGAGATCGATTGGGTCATTTTACGACAAATCCATGAGCAAAGGGGTCGCGGTCATCGATGAAGATGGTGTTGATGCCGGTCATGCGGGCCCAGCCGGCGATCGACGGGATGATGGCGTCGCGGTCGGCGACCTTGGTCGCTGCCTCGACGCGGCCCTTGAACAGCGAGCCGATGATCGATTCATGTACGAACTCGTCGCCAACCCCGAGCTTGCCCTTGGCGGCAAGCTGGGCCATGCGCGCCGACGTGCCGGTGCCGCAGGGCGAGCGGTCGATCGCCTTTTCGCCGTAGAAGACGGCGTTGCGCGCATGCGCTTCTGACTGCGTCGGCTTGCCGGTCCACTGGATGTGGCTCAGGCCCTGGATTTCCGGATGCTCCGGATGCACGAATTCGTATTTCGCATTCAGTGCTGCGCGCAGCTTCGGGCTCCAGCCGACGAGTTCGCCGGCCGTATGGTCGGCCATGTCGCGGAAGTTCTTCTGCGGCTCGACGATGGCGTAGAAGTTGCCGCCATAGGCGACGTCGACGACGATCTCGCCGAGCCCTTCGACCTCCGCCGTCAGCCCCTCGGCATAGAGGAAGCCCGGCACGTTGGTGAGGCGCACTTCCTCGACGAACCGGCCTTCCTGGCGATAGGTGATATCCACCTTGCCGGCGGGCGCATCGATCGAGAGCTTGCCCGGCTCGCGCGGAGTGATGAGCCCGTTCTCGATCGCCATGGTGATGGTGCCGATCGTGCCGTGGCCGCACATCGGCAGGCAGCCCGAGGTTTCGATGAAGAGCACGGCGACATCACAATCGGGACGCGTCGGCGGATAGAGGATCGATCCCGACATCATGTCGTGGCCGCGCGGCTCGAACATCAGGCCGGTGCGGATCCAGTCGTATTCGCGCAGGAAATGCGCCCGCTTCTCCAGCATGTTGGCCCCTTCGAGCCGCGGCCCGCCGCCGGAAACGAGGCGGACCGGATTACCGCAGGTGTGGCCGTCGATGCAGGAGAAGGTGTGGTTGGCCATGGTCTATGCTCTGTCAGAATCGTTGAGGCGAGAAGGATTGGATGTCGATCGCCGGCCGCTGGCCGGTGAGGAGATCAGCGACGAGGCGTGCCGTTCCTGCCGACTGCGTCAGGCCGAGGTGGCCGTGGCCGAAGGCATAGACGACGCGGCCCGTGGAGCGGGCACGGCCGATGGCCGGCAGGCTATCGGGCAGCGACGGACGGAAGCCCATCCACTGCACGCCGCCTTCGCTCTTGAAGCCGGGCAGGAAGGTCTGCGCCTTCTTCAGCATTGCTTCCGAACGTCGGAAGTTCGGCGGCAGCTTCAGGCCGCCGAGCTCGACGGCGCCGCCGACGCGGATGCCGGTCGAAAGCCGCGTGACGACGAAGCCGTGGCCGCCGAAGGTGACCTGGGTGCGCAGATCAAAGGCGTCCTGCGGCAGCGTGGTGTTGTAGCCGCGCTCGGTTTCGAGCGGGATACGCTCGCCGAGTGTGCGGGCGATCTGGTGCGAGAAGGCGCCGGCCGAAAGCACGACCTGGTCCGCCCGCAGCGTCTTGCCGCCGGCCGTCAGTTCGACGCCCCCATCGACCGGCTTCAGTGCCGTGACCTCGGCGCGCTCGATGGTGCCACCCTTGGCGCGGAAATGGTCTGCCAGCGCCAGCGTGTAGAGCTTGGGATCGGCGATCGAGAACCAGCCGGGCGTAAAGGTGCCGTGGGTGAAGCGCGTCGCGAGACCGGGCTGGATTTCGGCCATTTCGGCCGCGCCCATGTGACGGAACTCGATGCCGTGCTCCGCCCGCGCCTTCCAGCCGGGAAGCGATGCCTTCAGCTCGGCTTCGCTTTCATAGACCTGAAGGTTGCCCTCCTTGCGCAGCATCGGCAGCGTGCCGGTCTCGGCCAGGAAAGGTTCGAGCTCGGCCTTGGAGAGGTCCATCATTGCCGTCTGCGCGGTCGTCGAATGTGCAACTCGGCTTGCCGAGCAGGCACGCCAGAAGCGGAACATCCACGGCGCGATCTGCACCGCATAGGCGGGCGGGACGCTCAGCGGCCCGAGTGGGTCGAGCAGCCACTTCGGCGCCTTCTTGAGGATGCCGGGCGAGGCGAGCGGCAGGATGTCGGTGAAGGCGAAGGCCCCGGCATTGCCCGCCGAGGCTCCCGCCGCCGGGCCTTCCCGGTCGAGCACGGTGACGGAAAGTCCCCGTGCCTGGGCGGCGATGGCCGCAGAAAGGCCGACTACGCCGGCACCGATGACGATGACGTCTGGCTGAACTGCATCCTTCATGATCGGCTCAGTGCGTCGCTGCCAGGAACTTCTTGAGTTCCGGATCCTTCGGCGCGCCGAAGAGAGCTTCCGGTGCGGCGATTTCCGCCATCACGCCCTTGTGGAAGAAGGCGACTCGGTCGGAGACTTCGCGGGCGAACTTCATTTCGTGGGTGACGCAGATCATCGTCATGCCTTCGGAGGCAAGCATGCGCAGCGTGTCGAGCACTTCGCCGACGAGCTGCGGATCGAGCGCCGAGGTCACTTCGTCGAACAGCATGTATTCCGGCGACATGGCAAGCGCGCGGGCGATCGCCATGCGCTGCTGCTGGCCGCCCGACATGCGCGTCGGGTAGACCGAGAGCTTCTCGCCGAGGCCGACGTGGGTCAGCTGCTTGACGGCGATCTCCTCGGCCTTCTCCTTGGAAAGGCCAAGCACCTTGCGCGGCGCCAGCATGACGTTTTCGAGCACGGTCAGGTGCGGGAAGGCGTTCCACTGCTGGAAGACGATGCCGACCTTGGCGCGGAGCTTGTTGAGGTCCGTCGACTTTGCGTGCACCTCGGTTCCGTCGACCAGGATACGGCCGGCATCGATCGGCTCAAGGCCGTTGATGCAGGTGAGCAGCGTCGACTTGCCGGAGCCGGAGCCGCCGATGACGGTGACGACTTCACCCTTGTTGACGGTGAGGTCGATGCCTTTGAGAACCTCCAGCGAGCCGAAGGATTTGCGAACGTTTTGGATCTCAATCATTGGACCACCGTTTTTCAAGGTAACCGCCGAGCCGGGCGATCGGGAAGCTGATGAGGAAGTAGATGGCGCCGCAGATCAGAAGGATCAGCAGCGGCTCCTGCAGGCGGGTGACGAGAACCTGCGAAGCGCGCAGCAGTTCGATCAGGCCGAGCCAGAGCACGAGTGCCGAGTCCTTCATGACGCCAAGCGTCAGGCCGATCCAGGACGGCAGCGAAACGCGGGTCGCAAGCGGCGCCACGATATAGCGCATGTCCTGCCACCAGGTCATGCCGAGCGAACGGGCGGCGCGGCGGGTCGTCGGCGGCACGGAAGAGATGCCGCCGCGTACGATCTCGGTGCAATACGCGGCCGTATAGAGCGACAGCACAACGCAGGAGGTCGTGAACGGCGCCCAGCCGAGCTTGGCGATCGCCTGGAAGGCATTGGCAAGCACGAGCTGGATCAGGAGCGGCACCGAGCGGAAGATGTCGAGCACGAAAGTGAGCGGTGCGGCCCAGTAAGGGCCGACCTGGTTGCGCACGACACCGAAGATGATGCCGAGAACGGTGCCGGCGGTGACCGAGACGGCGGTGACCGCGAGCGTCATCAGCGCGCCTTGCAGCAGGAAGCCGAGATCGGCGAGGGTGAGGGCGGTATTGAACATCTCTCACCTCTCCTTAGTAGCGGAACATGCGTGCGGCGAGCAGGCGCGCACCAAGCGTCACGGCCTTGGCGATCAGGTAGTAGATGATCGCCGCGATCGCGAAGAATTCGAAGGTCCGGAACGAACGGGCGTTCAGTTCCTGGGTGATGCCGGCGAGGTCGGTGTTCATGCCCACGGTAACGCCGAGCGACGTCATCAGGATCGCCCAGACCATCTGGTTGGTAACCGGCAGGAAGGCGATGCGCAGCATCTGCGGCAATACGATGTAGCGGAATGCCTGCACCGCGGTCATGCCGAGCGAGCGGCCTGCGCGCGTCTGAGTCTCGGGAATAGCCTTCAGCGCGCCGCGGAAATTCTCGGCGAGATAGCCGGCATTGTTGAAGGCGATCCCCGCCAGCAGCGCCGTATAGGGGCTCAGGTGGATGCCGAAATTGCCGAGGCCGAAATGTGCCATGTAGATCTGGAACAGCGCCGGCGTGTTGCGGGCGATCTCGACCCAGGCAGTGGCAAAGCCACTGAGGATACGGTTTCCGGACAGGCGGCAGGCCGTGAGCGCCAGCGCCAGTGCCAGGCCGATGACCATCGAGAGCAGAGCCACCTGCAAGGTGACCAGTGCTCCATCGAGCATCTGTGGCAGGGCTTTCAGCGCCTGATTCCAATGGAAGGTATAACTGAACATTTTCGTCTCACCTCTGCGGAAACGAATAGCGGCGCGAGGCTACACCTCGCGCCGCCAGATGGACGGCCAGATTAGCGGTAAACGCCCTTTGCCGTAAGGTCCGGAAGCTCGCCGCCGACCCACTTTTCGTAAAGTTCTGCGTAGCGGCCGGTGCGGACCTGCTGATTGATGAAGAGGTTGAGGAAGTTGATGAAGCCATACTCTTCGCGGTTGGTGAAGAGCGCGACGTAGTCGGTGTCGAACGGAGCCTTGCCGACGACGGAGATGCCGGCGAACTTGCCGCCCTTCACGTTGGCCTGGGCGACGGTCGAGGTCGAAACCGTGGCGTCGATCTGGCCCTGGCTGAGCGCGAGGAACACGTCTGCCTGCGTCTGGTACGGACGGAACTCACCGGCGCCCCATTCCTTGACCTGCTTTTCGAGAGCGATCGCCTCGAAGGTACCTGCGGTGGCGCCGACAGTCTTGCCCTTCATGTCTTCGAAGGACTTGACGCCCGACTTGTCGTTGGCGGTTACGGCCATTTCGAAGGCGAAGTAGGGGATCGTCATGCCGACGGTCTTGGCACGCTCAAGCGTGTCGGAGGTCGAGGCGACGCCGACATCGACGCGGCCCGACATCAGAGCAGGAATACGCTCCGGGAACGGGGTTTCGACGATTTCGGCGGTGACGCCGAGTGCCTTTGCGAGGTCGTTGCAGTAATCGACGTCAAAACCGATCGGGTTGTTGTTCTCGTCGCGAGAACCCATCGGCGGGAAGTCGAGTACGACTGCGCAACGCAGCGTTCCCGAGCCGATGACGTCATCCAGCTTGTCGGCATGGGCCTGGCTGGTCAGAGCAGCGGCCGCAACGAGGCCGAGCGCGAGCACCGAAGTCTTCATTATCTCTCTCCCTGAAATGAGTGCCGTTTGACGGCTGACCCACTATTTCGTTTTAGAGAGCACAAATCAATAGAAAAATACAATTAGTATACAAAAAGTATATCATCCTAACGCAAAACGCCCGCAGGGTTCCCATTTGTTTCGTCAAATGGGAACCCTGCGAAGCGATCTGTCGTGTCCTATCGGTCGGGACTGGGCGCGGACGGCGAGCCGCCCGCACATTTCCTCATCCGCCTTAGCCCTGGAAATCCTCGGGCAGCAGGCCTTCCGGCATGTTCTGGTAGGCGACCGGGCGCAGGAAGCGGCGGATCGACATCGTGCCGACGCTGGTGGCGCCGAAGTTGGTCGAGGCCGGATAGGGTCCGCCATGCACCATGGAATCCACCACCTCGACACCGGTCGGGAAACCGTTGACGAGCACGCGGCCGGCCTTGCGCTCGAGGATCGGGCGGAGACGGCGGGCGGCCTCGAGATCGGCCGCATCCATGTGGATGGTGGTGGTCAGCTGTCCCTCGAAGCCGCGGGCAAGCTGTTCCATCTCTTCGGTCGAGCCGACGCGGACGACGAGGCCGAGCGGGCCGAAGACCTCTTCGCCGAGCGCATGGTCGGCAAGGAACTGGTCGCCCGTCGTTTCGAACAGGTTCGGCGAGACCGAGCGGCCGGACGATTCGGTCGTCAGCAGCGGCTTCACGGTGTTGCGGCTTTCAAAGCGCGCCTGGCCGTCGTGATAGGCCTTGGCGATGCCGTCGGTCAGCATCGTCTGCGGCGCGACCTTGCCGAGCGCCTCGACGGCGGCCGAGGTGAAACGGTCGGCATCGGCACCTTCGACAACCACGGCGATACCGGGGTTGGTGCAGAACTGGCCGGCGCCCATGGTCAGCGAACCGGCCCAACCCTGGCCGAGACCTTCGGCCCGTGCCTTCAGTGCTTCCGGCAGCAGGAACATCGGGTTGACCGAGCCGAGCTCGCCGAAGAACGGGATCGGCTCCGGACGCGCGGCGCAGAGATTGAAGAGCGCACGGCCACCGGCGAGCGAGCCGGTGAAACCGACGGCCTTGATCAGCGGATGCTGCACCAGCGCTTCGCCTACCTGGCGGTTGCCGCCCTGGATTAGTGAGAAGACGCCGGGGTGAACGCCGGTCTTGCGGATTGCGGCTTCGACAGCCTGGGCGACGATTTCACCGGTGCCCGGATGGGCCGAGTGGCCCTTGACGACCACAGGGCAGCCGGCTGCCAGTGCGGCAGCGGTGTCGCCGCCGGCGGTCGAAAAAGCGAGCGGGAAGTTCGAGGCGCCGAAGACGGCGACCGGGCCGATCGGGCGCTGGATGAGGCGGATTTCCGGGCGCGGCGCCGGCTGGCGCTCAGGCAAAGCTGCATCGAAACGGCGGTCGAGGTATTCGCCTTTCTCGATGTGGTCGGCAAAAAGACGGAGCTGGCCGGTGGTGCGGCCGCGTTCGCCCTGCAGGCGGGCTTCAGGCAGGCCGGTTTCCTGGGTGCCGATCTCGGTGATTGCCTCGGCGCGCGCTTCGATTTCGTCGGCAATGGCGCGCAGGAAGGCGGCGCGCTCAGCCCGGGTCGAATAGCCGTAGCTCAGGAACGCTTCTTCGGCGGCTTCGGCGGCACGGTTGACCAGCTCCACCGTGCCGGTGGCAAACTGGTGCACCGGGCCATGGGCGGGTGCTGATGCGAAGGTGCCTGCGCCGTCGAGCCATTCGCCGGCGACAAGGTGTTTTCCTTTGGGGGTGAAGGCCATCTGGCGATCCTTTCTCTCGATCCCGGATTGCCTTTTGTGGCAGAGGGGATCATGGCTGAATTGCACTTGTCGGATCTTTGTATACTATATGTATGCAGAACATCAATCGCCTGACTGACCTATCCGGATCAGGCGCAGCATTTGAGAGGGAGAGAGATGAGCGAAACCAACATCCTGACGATCACAGCGCTTCACGAGCGTGTCGAGGCGATCTTCCGGAAGGCTGGGCTCAATGGCGTTCAGGCCGGGGCGCTGGCCCGCGTGATCGTTGCCGGCGAGCGTGATGCCTGCAAATCGCACGGCATTTACCGCATCGAAGGGGCGCTTCGCACCGTCAAGGCCGGCAAGGTGAAGGCGGATGCCGTACCGGAGCTCGATGCGCAGGAAGGTTCGGCGATCGTCAAGGTCAACGCCAAGGGCGGCTTCGCCAACCCGGCCTTTGAACTGGGCCTGCCGGTGCTTGCCGAACGTGCGCGCTCGCTCGGGATCGCAGCCCTCGTCATCAATGATTGCACCCATTTCTCCGCGCTCTGGCCGGAAGTGGAAGGGCTGACCGGCGAAGGGCTTGCCGGCCTCGTCATGTGCCCGAGCTACGCGACGGTTGCGCCGACCGGCGGCAACAAGCCGTTGCTCGGCACAAACCCCTTCGCCTTCGGCTGGCCGCGCGAGAACCAGCCGCCCTCCGTTTTCGACTTCGCGACCTCGGTTGCCGCCCGCGGCGAGATCGAGCTGCACCGCCGTGCCGGCAAGCCCTTGCCTGAGGGCTGGGCGATCGATGCTGAGGGCAATCCGACGACGGATCCGGAAGCAGCCCTTGCCGGCGCCATGCTTCCCTTCGGCGGCCACAAGGGTTCGGCGATCGGCACGATGGTCGAGCTTCTCGCCGGCATCATGATCGGCGACCTGACGAGCCCGGAAGTGCTCGATTATCTCGGCACCACGACGCTTGCACCGTTCCATGGCGAACTGATCGTCGCCTTCTCGCCGGAGAAGTTCGCCGCCGGCCGGCCCGGCAATCCCTTCGCCCGCGCCGAAGTGCTGTTCGAAGCGATTGTCGGCCAGGGTGCCCGCCTTCCCTCGCAGCGGCGCTTCATGGCCCGTGCCAAGTCGGAAGCCGATGGCATCGTTCTCAACAAGGCCGAGATGGAGCAGCTCGACCGGCTCCTCGCGCTCGGCATCGACGCCGTCGCGTAAGCACGAACTTACTTTACCGGTAGTCCCTCAGCGCCCGATCGAAAGCGCATGCGAGAAGCCCTCCGACCGGAGGGCTTTTTGCTGCGCTGCTGAACGTGTTTGATTGACGCAGTGGTGATGGCATTCGCCGTCGTTCTTGCCGTTTTAGACATGAGCGTCCGCGGACCAAACGATTTTTCGACTTGGACTTGGGCAGGCCAGGTTCCGCCACAAGCGTGCGAGGGACGGCCTTCTCCGACGCCAAGCTTCGTTGCGGTCAAAGTGTGAAGAGATGTCTTCGCAGAAAACAAAAAAAGGCCCTCCGGTTGGAGGGCCTTTCCTATTGCGGGCCGATCGAGCGATCAGGCCTTGTACTTCTGGACGGCGCCCGGGAGCTTGCTCCATTCTGCGTACCAGCTGTTGAACAGCTTGAACTGGGCTTCGACGTAGCCGCGCTGGCTGTCCGAAAGCGCATCGCTCTCGTTGAAGTGCAGCGTGTATTCCTTGTCGCCCTTCAGCACCATCATGTGCTTGAAGTAGAGAACGAGGTCCGGGCCTTCGTCGAAGGACGAGAGAACGGCGAGCGCCTGTTCCAGTTCCAGTGCGCGCAGACGTGCGTCGACGTCGCCTTCGGCGGCGGCACGCGACAGGTTGCACATGTGGATGACTTCCTTTGGCAGCACGCAGCCGATGCCGGTGATGGCGCCGGTTGCACCGCAGTTGACGAAGCCGTGGAATACGGCCGTGTCGACGCCGATCATCAGCGAGACGCCATCGTCACGGCTGGTGATGTTCTCGGCTGCATAGCGCATGTCGGCAGCGCCACCGAATTCCTTGAAGCCGACGAGGTTCGGATGCTCGGCGCGCAGCGCGAAGAACAGGTCGGCGCGGGTGGCGAAGCCGTAGTAGGGGCTGTTGTAGATGACAGCCGGCAGGCTCGGGGCGGCCGAGAGAATGGCCTTGAAGTGGTTCTTCTGGGCAGCGACGACCGAGCCACGGGAAAGCACGCGCGGGATGACCATCAGGCCCTGGGCGCCGACCTTTTCAGCGTGTGCCGCATGGGCGACAGCCGAAGCGGTGTTGACGGCGCCGGTGCCGACGATGACCGGAATGCCGGCCTTGACGAGGCGCTCGACGCCTTCCATGCGCTGTTCGTCGGTCAGGAGCG
The DNA here is from genome assembly GCF_016652895.1 of Ensifer sp. SSB1. Classification (NCBI taxonomy): domain Bacteria; kingdom Pseudomonadati; phylum Pseudomonadota; class Alphaproteobacteria; order Hyphomicrobiales; family Rhizobiaceae; genus Ensifer; species Ensifer sp. SSB1. The sequence continues at coordinate 10,086 of NZ_JAEPRP010000094.1, read as the reverse complement.
GCCAGTCGCCCATCGAGCCGCAGTACACGACGGCGGACATGCCCTGAGCGATCAGCTCCTGGCCCTTGCGGACCAGTGCGTCGAAATCGGGGGTACGGTCTTGCTTGCACGGGGTCATCAGCGCCGGGATGACGCCGGAGAAAATCTTCGCCTTCATTTGAAACTCCTCTTGGCTTGTCTCGGGGCATGAGACGTGCGCGCCGTCGGCGGCGCACGTCTCCGTGCCATTGATAGAGACAATAGCCGTTTGTATTTTATTTGTCGACAAGAAAAATACAAAGACCCTAAAGAGCGATGTCGAGCTTGCTGTTGCGGGCAAAAAGCTTCTGCACCTGTTCGACGATCTGCTCCGCATGCGCCTTGCCGAGACGATCGGCCGCTTCGATGTCGCGCGCCGCAATGGCCGCGATCATGGCAGCATGTTCGTCGACGAAGCGCTGGGGGAACTGCTCCTCGTAGGACTGGTAGTAGAGACGGAGAATGCGCCGCCCCTCGTCGAGCAGCCGGCGAAACAGGCTGGTGAAGTAAGGGTTGCGTCCGCTTTCCGCGATCGCCGCATGGAAGGCGGCGTTGGTGGCGATCATCGTCAGCGCATCGCGTGTTTGCACGGCGGCCGCATAATCCTCGTGAAAGCCGCGAATGATCGGCAGATCTTCCGGGCGGTGGTTCTGCGCTGCAAGCCGCGTGGTGACGCGGTACATCAGCACCAGTGCGTCGAAGAACGGGTTCAGGTTGAGGAAGTCGATGTTCGCCACCATCGTCGAGCGGTTCGGCAGCGTGTCGATCAGCCCCTCACCGGCAAGCCTGACCAGCGCCTCGCGGATCGGCGTGCGCGACATCTTCAGACGCTCGGCGAGCTGCACTTCGTCGATCGGGCTGCCTGGTGGCAGAACCAGGTCGAGGATCTCGTCACGCAGGAGGTCGTAGACCATTTTCACGCCGGAACCGCGCTTGCGTTCGGGGATGGGGCTGTTGTCGGTGTCGATATCGGTCATCTCAGAATCCTTTGTCGACAAAAGAAATACTTATCTCTGCCGCGCGGATCAACCGTTTCCGTCGCGAAGGGCCAGCGGCGGGAATATTCAGACACGTGTATTTCTCCGGCCTGCACTTTGCTCAAGGAGTGCTCCGGCGCGGCGCAACGGCTCTACAAGGCACCGGCCGGAGACGGATCATGGCGCACTGGGAGGGCGAAGGGGGGGCCGGCGGCGGCCGCAGCGGCGACCCATGCATTTCCCACATGGGAGCGCTGAGTTTTGAGCGCTGCAACTTACCAAGGGCCTGAGTTATAAGGTGTTCATCGAAGCGAAACGAGGCGCCACGGACTGGCAGCCAGACTTCGAAAGCCCATTGAAAGGGGGATCCAATGAACATCGCACGCTCCATCAACAACTGGCGCAAGTACCGTCAGACGGTCACCGAACTGGGCCGCATGTCGAACCGCGAACTTCGCGACCTCGGCATCGAACGCGCCGACATCGACCGCGTTGCACGCACGGCCTTCGCCCGCTAAGGCGACCTACATAGACTGAATAATTGCCAAGCGCCTGCATCTCCTGCGGGCGCTTTTGCTTTTTGGCGCCTTCATTGCGCCATTGTCGTCGCACACATCGCTGGAACTGCGATTTGATTAATCGATTACTCCATTAATCGCATCTCTCGCCGCTTCCCGCGGGCGCGTGTTCCTTCAAGAGATAAAGTGCCATGCCGTCGTTTTCCCATGAGATTACCGATTTCTGGAGCGCATCCTTTGCGGGCGATGTTCTCGCAAGCGCGGATCGGTTCACCGTCACGGTCAATTCCGACCTCGAGGAGGACAGCCCGGCCATGGTGCTGCACACCGCTGAAAACGGCGTAAGGGCCGTTCTGTCGCCGGGGCTCGCCGCCGCGCTGTCGCCGACGACGGGACAGGGGCTCACCGAAGCGGCCCTTCGCCAGGCGTTGAGCAATGCCGGCATCGTTCTGAACGGTGCCGATAACCTTTTCTATTTCACCGAAGCCGACAAGGCTGTGCTGCTGCGGGAGACGTCGAGCGACCATGTGCGCGCGCTCACGACGGAGGATGCGGCGGCCTTCGCCCAGTTCCAGGGCTCCGCCTCGGAAGAGGATCTCGATGCGGCCTATGTCGAGCTGGATCACTGGCTGGTCTACGGCGCCTTCTATGGCGACCGGCTGGTCTGTGCCGCCAGCATGTATCCCTGGCAGGAGCGGCAGATCGCCGATCTCGGCGTGCTGACGCTTGCGTCCGACAGGGGGAGGGGCCACGCCCGCAAGGTCGTGCGCGCCATCAGTCGGGCTGCGCATGAAAGGGGCTACCAGCCGCAATATCGCTGCCAGCTCGACAACCACGCGTCCGTGGCGCTTGCCGGAGCCGCGGGTCTGACGCTTTTCGGCCAGTGGGAAGCGCCCTCCGAAGAGGGCTGAGACGCGGCTCGACGGGTATGCAGGGCCGTCAAAACGATGCTGACAGAATCTGGCAGGGGTCGCGCGTAAAGTGGTCGCAGGATAAGAGATCGAGGGATTGCAGATGTCGGCGCAGGATATGTTTCAGATGGGTGCAGCAAACAGGTCGGGCGAGCGCAATTTCTGGATCGGCGCGGTTTCCGGCGACGACCTGCAGCATGCTCCGGAAGACGGATTCTCTCGCTTTGGCTACGGCTACGGCAATGTCCAGGCGATGACGCGCATGAAGGCGGGCGATGGCTTTATCGGCTATTCACCCAACGCTGCCTTTAATGGCAGAGCGGGGCTTGCCTGTTTTACCGCGATCGGCGTGGTCAAGGAGCGCCCGCCCTACTTCTTCGCAATGGGCGGCGTCGCCCCGCATCGCGGCGACATCGACTGGGCCGACGGCATGGAGGCGCCGGTGCGTCCGTGGCTCGACAGCCTGGAATTTGCGGAAGGCAACCGGGGCTGGGATCAGAAACTTCGTGTCGGCCATCTTGCCATCAGCGAACGGGATTTCCGCGTGATCGCGCGGGCCATGCACGTCGATCTGGGCATGGTCTTTGCGAGAACGCCGGCCTATCGC
>NZ_JAEPRP010000094.1:0-7045 GCF_016652895.1 Ensifer sp. SSB1 | reverse complement strand
CAGCAACTGGCGGGCTGATAGTCGCTGCCCTCAACCAGACAGCAGCACCGTCGCTTCCTCTGGCGTGTCGACCGGTTGCTCCACAGAGCCGGCCGCGATGCTGGCATACATGCCGGTGGTTCTGAATTCGGTCGGACTGAGGCCAAAGGACCGGCGAAACACCTTGGCGAAGTAGTTGGGGTCTTCGAAGCCTGACAGGATTGCGACTTCCTTGACCGGCAGGCTTGCCGTCTTCGTCAGCAATTTTACTGCGCGCTGCAGGCGCTTCTGCAGCACATATTCGGCCGGCGCCATGCCTTCGCTGGCAGCAAAGACGCGCGAGAAATGCGCCCGGCTCAGGCCCGACACGCGCGCCAGCTCCTCCACCGGAAGCGGGTTCTGCAGGTTGTTCATGATGTGGTCGACGACCCGGTGCATCGTCCTATGCTCGTGGCTGAACAAGGGATGCGAGCCGAAGACGTCGTCATAAAGTGCCATGGCCGCTTCGTAAGCGATCGCCGAGGCCCGCCCCGGTGTCTCGCCTCCGCGGATGAGCCGCAGGCTGCAATCGGCCAGATGCTCGATCGTTTCCGGCTGCAGCTTCAGCACAGGGCCGGTGACGGCGAGAATGGCGCGGTGCACGCGCAAGGCCTCGTCGCCGTTCATCGAGATCCAGAAAAACTCCCAGCGCCCGCCATCTTCCAGCCAGTAGCGATGATTGTGCGGCACCAGCAGCAGCAGCGTCTCGCCCCCGCGTACCCGATAGCTGCGGTTTTCGTAACGCAGGTTTCCGGCACCCGCGATCGTGTGCTGCAGCACGGTGAAGGGCGTGTTTCCGCGCTTTCTGCCGTCCCAGTCATAGGTGGCATTGTTGCGGATTTCATAGCCGGTGCTGGTCGGCATGGTGTGCAGGCTCTGGCGTCCCCTTGGCAGCGAAACCGTGCGCATAACCGGGCCGTTATCGATCAAATCTTGCAGCATAAAATTACCCATGAAAGCACAATACCGCTCTGGCGGGGTCGGTAATTATACACATAATGACCGCCAACAGCGCAACAGGCAGTGCTTTCGGCCCGTAAGAAATGAGGGGATGCATCGAAGTTGCGCGTAGAGACGGTGAAAAACCGTGAATTGATTTTACCCTTTGTCAGAGATGCATGCAGTTCATGAGGAGTGAGGGCATGGCAACGTTCAAGATCGCCATCATCGGCGCCGGCAGCATCGGCTTCACCAAGAAGCTGTTCACCGACATTCTCGCCGTGCCGGAATTGCGCGACATCGAGGTTGCGCTGACCGACCTCAGCGCCCGCAATCTGGAAATGATCAAGGCGATCCTCGACCGGATCGTCGAGGTCAACCGCCTGCCGACGAAGGTGACGGCAACCACCGACCGGTTGAAGGCGCTCGAAGGCGCGCGCTATATCATCAGCTGCGTCCGCGTCGGCGGCCTCGAAGCCTATGCCGACGACATCCGCATTCCGCTCAAATACGGCGTCGACCAGTGCGTCGGCGATACGATCTGCGCCGGTGGCATCCTCTACGGCCAGCGCAACATCCCCGTCATCCTCGACTTCTGCAAGGATATCCGCGCTGTCGCCGAGCCGGGCGCGAAGTTCCTGAATTATGCCAACCCGATGGCGATGAACACCTGGGCGGCGATCGAATACGGTAAGGTCGATACGGTCGGCCTCTGCCACGGCGTCCAGCACGGCGGCGAGCAGATCGCCGAAATCCTTGGCGCCGGCGAGGGCGAGCTTGATTACATCTGCTCCGGCATCAACCACCAGACCTGGTTCGTCGACGTCAGGCTCAAGGGGCGCAGGATCGGCAAGGACGAACTGGTCGCGGCCTTCGAAGCGCATCCGGTGTTCTCCAAGCAGGAAAAGCTCCGCATTGACGTCTTGAAGCGCTTCGGCGTCTATTCGACCGAGAGCAACGGCCATCTCTCCGAATATCTTCCCTGGTATCGCAAGCGCCCGGAGGAAATTACCCGCTGGATCGACATGTCGGACTGGATCCACGGCGAGACCGGCGGCTATCTCAGGCATTCGACCGAGACGCGCAACTGGTTCGAAACCGAGTTTCCGCAGTTCCTGGAAGCGGCCGGAAAGCCGCTCGATCACAACAAGCGCTCGAACGAGCATGCAAGTTATATTCTTGAGGCGCTCGAAACAGGCCGGGTCTATCGCGGCCATTTCAACGTCAAGAATAATGGCGTGATCACCAACCTGCCCGCAGACGCGATCATCGAATCCCCCGGCTTCGTCGATCGTTTCGGCATCAACATGGTCTCGGGCATCACCCTTCCTGAGGCCTGTGCTGCCACCTGCCTATCCTCGATCAACGTCCAGCGCATGTCGGTGCATGCGGCCGTGACCGGCGATCTCGACCTCTTGAAGCTGGCGATGCTGCACGATCCGCTGGTCGGCGCGATCTGCACGCCGGAGGAGGTCTGGCAGATGGTTGACGAGATGGTGGTCGCGCAAAGCCAGTGGCTGCCGCAATACGCCCACGCGATCGACGGAGCGAAGGAGCGGCTTGGCCGCGCCACCGTCAAGACCCGCGAGTGGAACGGTGCCGCGCGGCGTCAGGTGCGCTCGCTCGACGAGTTGCGCGCCGAGCGTCAGGTCCGCGCCGCCGGCTGATCGATTGCAATGCTGCTTGCGTGAGGAGACGCAAGCAGCACTGCCTGAACTGCAGACTTTTCAAGGAGGAGGCCGCGTTCCGGCGCGGCGAAAGAGGGAGAATCTGAGCCAATGACCAGCTACAGACTGACGAAAATGGCGAGCCTGCTGCTTGTCGGCATCTCGACCTTTGCCTTGGAGGCGGCGGCCTCCGAGCCCACCGTCGTGCCGCAGCAGCCGGCATTCCCGGCCGAGGGCAAGATTACCTATGTGCCGCGCGACTCAATCGCCGAATTCAAGGCGCTGCCGGAATACAAGGAACCGGCCTGGGTTACGGAGAAATACGTCAAGACCGGCAAGCTGCCGCCGGTCGCCGAGCGCCTGCCGAAGGAGCCGATGGTCTTCAAGACCGGCAACATGCCCGACGGCGTCGGCGTCTACGGCGATACGCTGCGCCACGTGATCGGCGGTCGGCCGGAAGGCTGGAACTACTCGGCCGGCCAGAGCCAGGGCTGGGGCGGCATCGATATCGGCATGTCCGAATGCCTGACGCGCACGGCGCCGCTCTTCCAGGTGGAGGCCAAGGACGTCGAGCCGCTGCCGAACCTTGCCAGGAGCTGGGACTGGTCCGCCGATGGTCACAAGCTGACGATGCATCTGGTCGAGGGCGCCAAGTGGTCGGATGGCGATCTCTTCGACGCCGACGATGTGATGTTCTACTGGGAAGACAACGTGCTCGACCCGAGCGTGACGCCGCTGAACGGCGCGACGCCCGAGACCTTCGGCGCCGGCACGACGCTGAAGAAGATCGATCAGTATACGGTCGAGTGGACCTTCAAGGAGGCCTTCCCGCGCCAGCACCTCTATGCCATGGCCTACGGCACCTTCTGCCCCGGTCCGTCGCATATTCTCAAGGCCAAGCATCCGAAATATGCGGGCACGACCTACGACCAGTACAAGAACGCCTTCCCGCCGGAATACATGAACATCCCGGTCATGGGCGCCTGGGTTCCGGTCGCCTATCGCCCCGACGATATCATCGTGCTCAGGCGCAACCCCTACTACTGGAAGGTCGACGAGGCGGGCAACCAGCTGCCCTATATCAACGAGCTGCATTACAAGCTTTCGACCTGGGCCGATCGTGACGTGCAGGCAATCGCCGGCTCCGCCGATCTTTCCAACCTGGAGCAGCCGGAAAACTTCGTGGAGTCGCTGAAGCGCGCCGCCCAGGATACGGCTCCCGCTCGCCTTGCCTTCGGCCCGCGCCTCATCGGCTACAATCTGCACATGAACTTCTCGGCCAATGGCTGGGGCGAGCCGGATGAACGCGCGCAGGCCGTGCGTGAGCTCAACCGCAACGAGGATTTCCGCAAGGCCGTCACCATGGCGGTCGACCGCAAGAAGCTCGGCGAGGCGCTCGTGAAGGGGCCGTTCACGGCGATCTATCCGGGCGGGCTTTCCTCCGGCACCAGCTTCTACGACCGGCAGTCGACCGTCTATTACCCCTTCGACCTCGACGGAGCGAAGGCGCTGCTCGAAAAGGCCGGCCTGAAAGACACTGACGGCAACGGCTTCGTCAACTTCCCGGCTGACAAGGCCGGCGGCAAGGACGTCGAGATCGTGCTTCTGATCGACAACAGCTATGCGACTGACCGCAACCTCGCCGAAGGCCTGATCGGCCAGATGGAAAAGCTCGGCCTCCGGGTGGTTCTGAACTCGCTTGACGGCAAGCAGCGGGACGCAACCAATTATGCCGGCAAGTTCGACTGGATGGTTCATCGCAACGCCGCCGAATATGCCTCCGTCGTGCAAAACACGCCGCAGTTGGCGGCCGCCGGTCCGCGCACCAGCTGGCACCACCGTGCACCGGAAGGCGGTCAGCTTGACCTGATGCCCTTCGAACAGGAACTCGTCGACATCATCAACAAGTTCATCGCCACCAACGACAATGCCGAGCGCGCGGAGTTGATGAAGCAGTACCAGAAGGTCGCAACGACGCATCTCGATACGGTGGGCCTCACCGAATATCCGGGCGCGCTCATCATCAACAAGCGCTTCGCCAACGTGCCGACGGGCGCGCCGATCTTCATGTTCAACTGGGCCGAAGACACGATCATGCGCGAGCGCCTCTTCGTTCCCTCGGACAAGCAGGGTGATTTCGAGCTCTTTGCCGAACAGCTTCCGGGCAAGCCCGGCGACAAGGGCTTGAGCAACTAACGCAACCGCTCCTCCGGCTACAGGCCGGAGGAGCGCTCGATCACCCCAACGACAGAAGGAAACGGCATGTTCAGGTTTCTGCTTGTCCGCCTCGCCTCTGCCATTCCGGTGCTGCTTGTCTTGAGCGTGGCGACCTTCGCCATCATCCAGGCGCCGCCCGGAGACTATAGCGATTACATTCGTTCGCAGCTGATCAACCAGGGTGGTGCGTCCTACGAGGAGGCCGAAGCCCAGGCGCAGGCCTATCGCAAGGAGCATGGCCTCGATAAGCCGTTGCCGGTGCAATACGTCAACTGGATGACCGGTATCCTGACGCGCGGCGATTTCGGCCACAGCCTCTACTACAACAAGCCGGTTGCCGATGTCGTCGGCGAACGCCTGCCGCGCACGCTGGCGCTGGCACTCGTCTGCCACATCCTGGCGTCCATCATCGGCATCTCCTTCGGCATCATCGCCGCGACACGGCAATATTCCTGGATCGACAGCCTGCTTTCGACCGTGGCCTTCCTCGGTATGACGGTGCCGCGCTTCCTGATGGCGCTGATCATCGTCTATATCCTCGTCTTCCATTTCAATGTCAGTGAAATCAACTCGTTCCACTCGGCCCGCTACGGCGGCGCGCCCTGGTCGTGGGACAAGTTCGTCGACCTCGTCAAACATGTCTGGCCGGTCGTGGCGATCGCCACCTTCGGCGGCCTCGCCTACAACATGCGGGTGATGCGCGGAAATCTGCTCGACACGCTGAACGCCCAATATGTCGAGACCGCCCGGGCGAAGGGCCTGAGCGAAGGTGCTGTCGTTATGCGCCACGCGGTGCCAAATGCCCTGCATCCGCTGATCATGTACCAGGGCGTCGTGCTGCCCTATATGCTGACCGGCGAGATCGAGACGGCGATTATCTTCGCGCTGCCGACCGTCGGTCCGGCCATCGTCGGCTCCATGTGGGTGGGCGACGTCTATGTCACCGCCACCTTCATGCTGGTGCTGTCGGCAACCCTCATCCTCGGCAATATCATCGCCGACATGCTGCTGGCCGCGCTCGATCCGCGCGTGCGTCTCGGAGGAGCCCACGCATGACCGCCGAGATGCAAACGACAATTCCGCTCGCCGCCGAACCCCGGCAGGAACATCACAACGAAAGCTACCAGGCGCTCGTCTGGCGCCGGCTGAAGCGGTCCTGGACCGGCATGCTCGGCCTCGTCCTCGTCGGCCTGCTGATCTTCATGGCGGTCTTCGCCGACTTTCTGTCGCCGGTCGACCCGAAGGCGACGGGTGTCGCCTTTGCGCCGCCGCAGGCGATCAGCTTTAGCGACAAGGACGGCAACGTCGTCCTTTCGCCGCGCAGCTATCCCTTGAGCGAAGGTACCGAGCTTGACCCGATCACCTTCCAGCCGATCATCGGCCCGGATTACGACAACCCGCAGATCCTCGGTTTCTTCGTCAAGGGCGCGCCCTACCGCCTCTTCGGCCTGATCCCGGCGGAGCGCCATTTCTTCGGCGCGGTCGACGGGTCGCCGGTGCATCTGCTTGGCACCGACAAGTTCGGCCGCGACGTGCTGTCGCGCATCCTCGTCGGATCGCGCATCTCGCTGATGATCGCGCTGATCGTCGTCTCGATCGTCACCGTTGTCGGCACGACCGTCGGCATGGCGTCCGGCTATTTTGGCGGCCGCTTCGATGTCTGGACCCAGCGTTTCGTCGAACTGGTGCTCGCCTTTCCGCAACTGCCGCTCTACCTGGCGCTGACCTCGTTGATCCCGGTGACGGCGCCGACCAATGTCTTTCTCGCCTTCGTCATCATCGTCATGTCGGCACTCGGCTGGGCGCAGATGTCGCGAGAGGTGCGCGGCAAGACGCTGGCTCTTGCCCGCATCGACTATGTGCGGGCGGCGATCGCCGTCGGTGCCAGCGACCGGCGCATCATCTTCCAGCACATCCTGCCGAACGTGATGAGCCACGTGATCGTCGCGGTCACGCTGTCGATCCCGCAGGTGGTGCTCTTGGAATCCTTCCTTGGGTTCCTGGGCTTTGCGGTCAAGCCGCCGCTCATTTCCTGGGGGCTGATGTTGCAGGACACTTCCACCTATTCCGTCATCGGATCCTACCCCTGGATCCTGTCGCCCGTCGCCTTCGTGCTTGTCACGGTCTTCGCCTTCAATGCCCTTGGCGACGGCTTTGCAGGGCCTCGTCGGCGTGTTGCGGAACGATGAGGCCGAGCGTCTTGA